>CACOQC010000017.1 GCA_902629215.1 uncultured Pelagibacteraceae bacterium
TTATAAAAAAATTTAATAAAATTATAAAAAATTTATCTGAAAATCTTAAATTAAAGAATAATGTTTTTGTTCATAGAGACTTCCATGTTTCAAATTTAATGTTGGTAAAAAATAAAATTGGAGTAATAGATTCTCAGGATGCATTATTGGGCAATAGAGCATATGACTTAGCATCTTTAATAGATGATGTTAGATATAAAACATCAAAATCATTAAAAAATAAGATCTATAAACTTTATATGAAAAACCACAAAAAATTAGATAAAAAAAAATTTAAAAATGATTTTGAAATATTATCGGTTTTAAGAAATTTAAAGATAATCGGAATATTCACTAGACTTGCGATAAGAGATAGAAAAAAAAAATATTTAAAGTTAATTCCGTATTCTTGGGATTTGATTAATTTAAGAATAAATGAAAATGAAATATTTGTAGAATTAAAAAATCTATTAATTAAGAACTTTAAAAGTAAAATTAAATGAAAATAAATACAGCATTAATATTATGTGCAGGACTTGGTAAAAGATTAAACCCTTTAACTTTAAAAACTCCTAAACCTCTTTTAAAAATCAATAATGTCACTTTATTAGAAAACTGTATTGATATGGTTACAAAACTTGGAGTGAAAAATATTCTTCTTAATACATTTCATTTAAATAAAGAGCTCCATAATTTTGTGAATAAAAAAAGTTTTTCAGTGAGGGTTCAAATAATTCAAGAGAGCGAAAAAATTTTGAATACCGGTGGAGGAATTCTAAATATGATTGACCACTGTAAAGATAATGATTTTTTAATTTTTAATCCTGATACACTTTGGAATGAGAAATATATTTCTGAAATTGATAAAATGCAAAATTTTTATTTTTCAAATAAAATAAATAATATTCTTTTGGTTGTTGAAAAAAAATTAAGTTTTGACCAAAATCTTATGGGTGATTTTAAATTAAAAAAAAATTTACTAATTAAAGAAAAAACTAAAGATTTTATTTATACTGGCTGTCAAATTTTAAATAAAAATTTGTTTAAAAGTTATAAGGTAGAAAATTTTCCTATCTCTGAAGTTTGGGAAGACTTATTAAAAAATGGTGAATTAAATGGTTTTGAAAGTTTGAATAGATTTTATCATTTGACTAATATGGAAATCTTCAAAAAACTAAAAGATCTTTAGCTCTTTCTTTATCTAAATATTCACAACTTATAATTTTATATTTATCATTAAATTGTATAATTAAAGGATTTCCAGTAGGTATTTCTAATTTAGAAATTTGATCGTTATCTAATTTAAATAAATATTTACATAAAGCTCTTATAGAGTTTCCATGTGCTGAAATGAGGATATTCTTATTTTTTAATTGGTTTTTAATTTCTTCATCATAAAACTTAATTACTCTTTCATAGGTATCCTTTAAAGACTCAGTATCAGGTATATTCTCCTTTGGCACATTGTTGTATGTATCAATATTAAATGGGTGATAAGGGCTTTCCTTACTTAAAGGCTCCGGTTTAACTTCCCAAGACCTTCTAAGTTGATGTACTTTATCCTCACCAAGTTTGTGGCTCATTTCTGTTTTGTTTAATCCTGTTAAAGCTCCATAATGCCTCTCGTTTATTTGCCAAGCTTTTGTAAAATTTTTTTCATCATTCAAAACCTTCTGAATAATTTTAAGGGTATTATTAGCTCGTAATTGGAGTGATGAATAATATAGATTGATAGAGATATCTTTTTTTTTTATTAAATAGCCAGCCTTTTCAGCCTCTAATCTACCATCTTTAGTTAAATCTACATCAACCCAACCAGTAAATCTTTTTTCAAGATTCCATTTGCTTTGACCATGTCGAACTAATATTAAATAAGTCATTACTTTAATTAGTATTTTAATATAAATAAATATTTAATATATGTTAAAATTTTTTTTTCCATATCTTAAAATTTTTTTTTATATTGCTAATATTGTATTAATTACACTTTATGTTTTTCCTGGAAGTATTTTGGGTTGGTTCTTCTTTGACAATGCAGCTAAGCAACCTCAAATTACATCAGATTTTATAGTGTCATCTAATCACGTTTATGCTTTTATGGTTTTATCATTTTTAGGCTATATTTCTTTTGAAAAACGAAAATTAATTTTTTTATTTATCTATTTATTTTCAATTTCTATATTTTTAGAAATTTTACACACTATAATTCCAAATCGAGGATTTGAATTTTCAGATTTATTTGGAAATATTATAGGAGTTTTGATAGTTTATTTTTTTTATCAAATATATAATTATTTTTATAATTCAAAAAATGAAAATAAAAAACTTTAATAAAATCGTAATTTTAATTTTTTTTTTTATTTCAGCATGTTCTTCGATTCCAAAAAATACTTCTGATAGTTGTTCAATTTTTGATGAAAGATATTTTTGGTACAAATATGCAAAAAAAACTGAGCAAAAATGGGGTACACCCATCTATATTCAATTGGCGATTATTAAAATGGAGTCTGATTTTGATTGGTTGGCTAAACCACCAAGACAAAAAATTTTTAAAGTAATTCCATTCAAGCGACCATCATCATCTTTTGGTTATTCACAAGCTGTAAAAGGAACATGGGAACAATATAAAAAAGAAACAGGTAATAAATTAGCAACTAGAGCAAGATTTAAAGATAGTGTTGATTTTATAGGCTGGTATACAAATAAAACAGAGTCAATTTTAAAAATTCCTAAACAAGACGCTTTTAAACAATATATCGCTTATCATGAAGGATGGGGAAATTATAAATATTATAAAAAAAATAAAAAAGTAATTGGATTAGCAAAAAAAGTAGAAAAACAATCTAATGTTTATAAAAACCAATTATCAAAATGTAAAAATTCACTCAACAAAAATAAATATATTATCTTTTAATTAATTCTTTTTTTAATTCTAAATCAACTGCATCTATTCTCTTAGTGTTTTTTGCTAAAGCTAAATACATTGATGGAGTGATATAAAGTGTAAAAAAAGTCGATATAATCATACCCCCTAAAATAGTTGAGCCAACAGCCAATCTAGAACCCTCGCCCGCTCCAGGACCAATATTTCCTATCACCAAAGGAAGCATTGCAATCATTGTACTTAGCGATGTCATAATGATAGGTCTAAATCTAACTGCACATGCCTCTTTAACAGACGCCTCTATACTTTTTCCTGTTGTTCTAATTTGATTAGCATAATCGACTATTAAAATACTATTTTTTGTTGATATACCTATTAGTATAATCAATGCAATCTGAGAAAAAATATTTACAGAGCTATTTAAAAATAAGATAAAGATTAATCCACCAAAAATAGCCAAAGGTACAGTCAATACAATTATAAAAGGGTGGATAAATGAATTGAATGTTGCTGCCATTACCAAATATGCAGTGAGCAAAGCCAAGGCGAAAATTATAAATAATTCATTACTCGTCTCTTTAATTTCTTCAGATTTTCCTTTCCAAGTTATTTGATTTTCTGGAGCTAAATTGCTCATTACTTCCTCAAAAAATTTTATTGCCTCAGTTAGAGTGTAACCTTCATTAACATTTGCAGATATTGTTATCGCTCTTTGTCTATTATATCTTGCAAGTTCTTTTGCTGCACCTTCTTCTTTAAAACTAACTAGATTTGCTAGAGAAATTAATTTTCCATTAGTCTCTGAACGAACAAATATTTTTGAAACTCCTTCTTTGTTTCTTCTATCTGATAAATATTGTTGAACAATTATTGGATATTCTTTACCAAGTTTGTTAAATGTAGTTACTCTTTTACCTCCATAAAGAGTTTCAAGGGTTTCACCTATTGATTTTGTTGAAACACCTAAGTCTTTTGCTTTATTTTTATTAATTAACAATTTTACTTCAGGTTTATTTCGATTGTAATCAGACTCTATTCTTGAAAGATTCTTATTTGACCTAAGTTTTCGAATAACTTTTTTTTGGATATCTTCAAGCTCTTCATAGGTGCTTCCATAAACAACCATTTGTACAGGTTTATTGTAATTAGATACTCTTATTGATTGAGGAGAAATAGGAAATGCTACAGCCTGAGGTAAAGTTACTATTTTTCCTATTGCTTCTCTTAAAACAACTTGTTGTCCCTTTTTTCGATTTTTCCAATCATCTAGTAAAGCAATTATTATAAAACTATTATATGAATTGGCTGAATTTCCAAATCCCGGTACTCTCATTATGAATCTTGCGTATGGACTATCTTCAGCCTGTAAAAGAGGAATAAGTCTAGCTTCTACTTTTTGGGCTTGCTCTTGTGTGTATTCGAAAGAAGTTCCTTCATCTGTAAATCCAATAATTAAGTATGCTCCACGATCCTCCATGGGTAATAACTCTTTTTTTGAAAAGCTAAATAAAAATACTGATAAAATAACAATTAAGATTATAAAAAAACTCACAGTTTTTGTTTTATTTACAATTATATCTAAAGTTTCTTTATAAAAATTAGCGAAGATTAAGAACAACTTTTCAAATTTTTGAATAAAAAGTTTTTTTGATTTTTTTTTATATAAAAATTTGCTTGCAAGCATTGGAGATAATGTTAATGCAACAAATGAAGATATAACTATTGAAAAAGATAATGCTATCGCTGTTTCTCTAAATAAAGTTCCAGAAATTCCTTCAATTAAAATTAATGGTAGAAAAACTGCAACTAAGATTAATGTGGTAGCTATAATTGCAAAAGTAATTTGTTTAGAGCCTTTATAAGCAGCAACTAATGGGGTCTCACCATTTTCTATCCTCCTATATATTGCATCTGTCATTATGACAGAGTCATCAGTTATTATTCCTATAGCTAAAATAAAACTCAAAAGAACAAAAATATTTATTGATAGTCCAAATAGATATAAACCCAAAAAAGATGCTATTAGGCTTACCGGTAGGGCTATAGCAGGTACAATTACAGCTTTTAAATTACCTAAAAATAGATAAATAATTAAAACAACTAGAATAAATGCTATTAATAAAGTTTTGTAAACTTCCTCAATTGCAGCCTCTACATAGTTTGCTCTGTTAAAAGAAACTCTTAAATCTAACTCTTTTGGTAAAGATTTTTTAACTTGAACAATTTTTTTCTTAATGTCATCCGAGAGCTCAACTGTTGATGCACCACTTCTCGCATAAATACCAATTCCAACAGTTTTTAAATTTATTTGATCTTTGGTTTGAGCCTTAAAGAGAGTCTTTTCTGAAACTGGGCCAAATTCTACGTTGGCAACATCAGATAACAAAATAATTTTATTATCAGTTTTTTTGATTGGTAACTGTTTGATAGAATTAATATCATTATATGATTTATCTAAATTAAGAGTTAAATCAATATTATCTGCCTCAAGTGTACCAGCTGGTAGACTAATATTTTCTCCCCGCATGGCAGTTTCAACTTCTTTAATTGTTAAATTATTAGCAGCGAGCTTTATAGGATCAATCCAAACTCTAATACTTAGTTCTCTTAATCCTCCAACTCTAATTCTTCCAACATTTTTTACACTTGAGAATTGATCAACTAAATATCTTTCAGCATAGTCTCCTAATTCTAGATCGCTCCACGTCGATGATGATAATGATAACCACATAGTTGTTGTAAAACCAGCTGCTCTTTTAAGTATCTGCGGAGGATCAGATTCTGAGGGTAAATTATCAACAATTCTTGCAACTCTTTCTCTTATATCATTTGCTGCATTATCTAAGTCTATACTAGTATCAAATTCTACATTTATTGTACTTCTTCCATTTTCAGATTTAGAGTCAATATTTTTTATTCCTTCAGCTCCACCGATAACATCCTCAACAACTTGAGTTACTTCTTGATCAACTATTGAGGCTGAGGCAGATTTATAGTCTACTTGAATTTGCACAACAGGTGGCTGTATACCATTTGGCAATTCTCTCACTGGTAATTTCCAAAAAACAAATAAACCAAAAATAATCAAAATAAGAGACATGACCCAGGATACGGTCGGTCTTTTTATACTTAGCTCAGTAATAAACATTTATTTATTAATAGGTTTTATTTTTCCACGAGGTCTAACTTTTTTTAATCCTTCTGCCACAATTATATCCCCTTTAGTTAAACCAGAAGTTATTTCTATATTTTTATTACTTCTTAGACCTGTTTTTACTTCAGTTTTATTTGCGATATTTTCATTATTAATTTTATAAACATAAGATTTGTCCCCCTCGACCATTACACTTGTATCAGGAACACTCAAAGAGCTTCTCAAATTAAATTTAACCCCAACTTCTAACAATGATCCAGAAATTAATTCTAAATTTGAATTATCTATTTTAATTCTAGATAATAAACTTCTTGTATCAGCATTTATTCGGCTTGAAACAAAGTCTACCTCACCCTCAAATATTTTATCTTTGTAGCTGGTTATTTTAATTTCTACTGGCAGTCCTTTTTTCATAAATGCAGAATAATTTTCAGGAATTTTGATATCAGAGTAAATAGTGGAATTATCGTCAAGTGTAATAATGATTATATTATTTGATATAAGTATATCTTCAGTAAGCCCTGTATATCCCAGTACTCCGCTAAATGGTGCTATTATATTTCCACTTTTTAACTTTATTAAAATTTCTCCTTTCTTAACAAAATTTTTTAATTTTAAATCCTCAAAAAGATCATCTTTTTTTATTTTAAAAGTTTTAGACTTTTTTGAGATTGCTGTTCCAAAGGTTTCTATTTTTTCTGAAAATTCTTTTTCAATTACTTTTGTTACTATAATCCCTGGGGGCGGTGTTTTACTGAATTTTTTTTTAAAATGATTTCCAATCATTGTTCTTCCAATAATTACAACTGCAATGATTAGAAAAAACACCAATATTATTGAGATTGTTTTTGTAGATCTTTTCATATTTTATTTAAACTAAACCGTATTCCGCCCAAGAACCATCATAAATACAGGGATGATATTTATCATTTATTAAAGAATAAGCTAGTGCCAAAACACACGCAGTAACTCCAGAACCACATGAAAAAACTATATTTTTTTCATTTATATTTTTTAAACAAGTTTCAAAAATAAGCTTAAGGTCTTTTTTGTTTTTAAAAGTTTTATCTTCACTTAAACAGAGATTAAAAGGTATGCAAAAAGAATTTTTTATACTGCCACTTCTTAAGCCTTTTCTAGGCTCAGGAACCTTGCCTTCAAATCTTTCTTTGCTTCTTGCATCTATCACCTTAAAATTTTGTTCTTTGATATTAAGATCAATTTGTTCTTTTTTTTTTACAAATTCTTTTTTTTCAAAACTTTTATAATTAGATCTCGTAATTTTTGTGACATCATTTGTAACTCCTTTATTTTCTTTTATCCATTTTTTAAGTCCACCATTTAAAACATAAACTAGCTTAGGATTATGACCAAAATAAATAAAATTAAACCAACATCTGCACGAACTAATTACATCTGAGTCATCATAGATGACTATCTTATCGTCATTCTTTATTCCCATTTTCGATACAATTTCTTCCCACTCAATTTGGTTAACTAACATATGTGGCAAATCGATTTTTTGTTTAGAATTAGCGTCTAAATCAAAAAAAAGGGAATTTGGTATGTGTTGTTTTTTATATTCTTCTAATCCATTTCTTTTAGTCTGTGGCATATGCCATGAACAATCAATAATTTTTACAGAACTAATATTTTTTTCTAACCAATCAGTTTCTACTAATGACATTTATCTTTTTTCTAAATATTTTTGATGATATTCCTCAGCAGGGCAATAATTTTTTAATAATGAAATTTTAGTAACAACCTTGCCAGATAATCTTTCATTAGTGTCATTCAAAACTTTTTCAGCAATTTTTTTTTGGTTCTCATTAAGATAAAATATTTCACTTCTATATTGAGTTCCAAAGTCTGGTCCCTGAGAGTTTAAAGTTGTAGGATCATGAATTTGAAAGAAAGTTTTTAAGATTTTTTCATATGTTATAATTTTTTCATCGAAATCAAGTTTCACAACTTCAGCATGATTTGTATTACCTGAACACACTTCTTTGTAAGTTGTTGTAGGGCTATTACCTCCACAATAACCTACCTCTGTTTTAATAATACCTTCAATTTTACTAAATTTAATCTCTGGCCCCCAAAAACATCCTAATGCTAAAACTGCTATTTCCATTGATTATAAGTTAAATTAATTTACAAATTATTCATATGCTGAGTAAAAATCAATTAGGTTTTTTGTACATGTTTATGTCCATTTGTGCATTTTCATTAATGGATGTAATTGTTAAATGGTCAGTAGACTACCCTATTGGCCAAGTTTTATTTTTTAGAGGTTTCTTTGGAATAATCTTTTATTTTTTTGTAATTCCAAAAGAAAGATTGCATAATTTTTATCAAACAAAAAGACCTGGTCTTCATATGTTGAGGTGCACATCTGGCTTAATAGCACTTGTAGCAATTTTTATAGCTTTAAGAGAATTACCTTTGGCAACAGTTGTAAGTATTACTTTTGCATCACCAATATTTACAACTATTCTTTCAATTTTTCTTTTAAGTGAAAAAGTTGGAATTTTTAGATGGCTAGCTGTTTTGGTGGGATTCATTGGTATCCTGGTAATTACAGAGCCTGGAATTAGTGAACTGAATATTTATTATATTTTTCCAATTATATTTTGTTTAGGTCTTTCTTATGTTGCAATAACAATTAGACAATTGTCCTCAACAGAGCCCGTGTGGTTAATTTCTTTTTATTTTTCTCTTTCAATAACTTTGTTAAGTTTTTTTACAATTCCACAAGGATGGGTGATGCCAAATTTTAATCATTTAATATTATTGTCATTAATCGGTATTTTTGGAGGTGTCGCAAACTTATGGTTAAGTCAATCTTATAAATATTCAGAGGTCTCACTTGTTACACCATTAAAATATTTAGCATTAGTTTTTGCAATAATTTTTGGTTATTTTATTTGGGGAGAAATTCCCACAATAAAAACTCTTGTAGGGGCTCTTCTAGTAATAATTTCTACTTTAATAATTTTTAAAAGAGAGATCTATAAAAAAAAGACTATTTCTTCTGAAACAATAAATGACTAAAGTTCCAAAATATTGGAATGAGGCAAAAAAGTATTTGTCAAAAAAAGACAAAATAATAGCTAAATTAATCAAAGATTACCGAAGCCCTTCTGAAACTGTTTTGATATCTAGAAGAGATATTTTTTTTTCTTTATGCAAAAGTATAATTGGACAACAAATCAGTGTTGCAGCCGCTAATTCAGTTTTTTTAAAATTTAAAAAAGTATGCAATAATAGGATTAATGCTAATATAGTATCAAAATTGTCTTTTTCACAATTAAAAAAATGTGGTCTAAGCAGACAGAAGGTTTTAGGGATACAAAGTTTAGCGAAACAGACAATTGATAAATCTTTTAATCCTAAACTAATTAATAGAATGAATGATGAAGAAGCCATAAATTATTTATCTAACCTAAGACAGATAGGAAGATGGTCAGCAGAAATGATTTTATTATTTACTTATAATAGACCTAATATTTGGCCTATTCAGGATATCGGTCTTTTAAGAGCAATATCAAAAAATTATAAAAAAAAATATTTACCTCCTCAAAAGTTTGTATTTTTATTACAAAAAAGATTTTCACCCTATTGCTCTGTAGCGACTTGGTATTTATGGAGAAGTATTGATCCTGAGCCTATTCAGTACTAAAACCCTCAACTATCTGCATATGCCTTTTGGTTGTATTTTTTGCAAGACTCCATCCAGCTTGATATTCTTTTGAGTTGTGACATTCTACTGCTTTTTCATAACTAGGAAATTCCCAAATAACTGTTCTAACAAAACTATCACCATCATAAGTTTCATGTTTTCCTCCTCTTACAAGAGGTTTACCTCCAAAACTTTTTATAATAGGAGTGACTGTTTCTGCATATTTTTTTAAATTCTCTTGGTTATCTATTTGAAAATATAAACTTATCCAGTAACCTTTTTTCATCTATATTTATTTTAAAATCCCTTCTAATCTTAATGATGCAATTTTTTTTACTTGGTATTTTGCTTCATTAAACTCTATTTCAAAATCATTTTGAATTCTTTGTTTAAAATTATTCAATATTTCATCTTTATTTTTACCTTTAACAGCAATTATAAAAGGAAAGCCATACTTTTTTTTATAATCTGTATTTAATTTTTCAAACTCCTCAAACTCTTCTTTTGAGCAATTATTTAACTTTGCTCCAGTTTGTTCTTTAGAGGAAAACGAAGTTAAATTTTTCTCAATAGCTAATTCAGGATGTAAATTAAAGATTTTGATTATTTTTTCTTTATTGCTATTTTCATAAATATTCATCATTTTTATAACTAAATCATTAGAGTCCTTAAAAGGTTTTAAATTAAAAACCTCATCTGCAATCCAATCTGATTTTTCAAATATATTTCCAAAAATGGATAAGAATTCTTTTTTTTTAAGCAGGTTAATATTCTTAGTTAATTTCATTACTGTTTGAATATAAGATTTAATATATTTATTATGTAATTTTTGTATAGTATATAGCTAATATATGACCAAACTGACAACCCACGTTCTTGATATATATTCTGGAAAACCAGGAAAAGGAATTAAAGTAGAGTTATATTTTATTTCACCAGAAAGCAGAAAGAAAATTAAAAGTATAGTTTTAAATAATGATGGTCGAGCTGATCAACCCTTAGTCGAAAATAATGAATTTAAGATAGGTAAATATGAATTAATATTTTTTGTAGGAGATTATTTTAAGGATATTACGAAGAATAATGACTTAAAATTCTTAGATGATGTTGTTATTAGATTTGGTATATCAAACAATAAAGAACATTATCATGTTCCATTGTTAGTCTCACCATGGAGTTACTCAACTTATAGAGGAAGCTAATGGTTTCCAATACTATACAATTCTTATTTAGTAATAAAATTTACAAAATCAAAAATCCTGACCCAAATAAAACAATTTTAAACTACATTCGTAATGACTTAAAATTGACTGGCACAAAGGAAGGTTGTGCTGAGGGAGGTTGTGGTGCATGCACAATTGTATTAGGTGAATTAAATAAAAGTACGATAATTTACAAAACGATTAATGCTTGTATAAGTTTTTTACCCACCCTAAATGGCAAACAATTAATTTTAATTGAAGACTTAGTTCATGAAAATAAACCTCATATGGTTCAGGAAGCAATGGTTAAATTTCATGGATCTCAATGTGGATTTTGTACACCAGGTTTTACGATGTCCTTATTTTCAATGAAAAAAAATTATAAACTAATCAATAAAGAAATAATTGAAGAGGCCTTGTCTGGAAATTTATGCAGATGTACGGGATATAGACCAATTATTGATGCTGCAAAAAGTTTAAATAATAAAAAAGATAAAGATCACTTTAAAAAAAATCAAAAAAGAACTATCCAATTATTAAAAAAGATAAAAGACGTTGATATTGAAATTGAACATCAAGGTAGAAAATTTTTTGCACCAAAAACTATACCAAACTTAAAAAAGATATTGAAAAAATATCCCAATGCAAAAATCTTGAGTGGAGGAACAGATCTTTCTCTTGAGGTAACTAAATTTAGAAAAAATATTAAAACGATTGTTTCATTGAATTCTATCAACAAGCTAAATTTCATAAAAAAAAATAAAAATTTAATAGAAATTGGAGCCACAACCTCACTTTTTGATTTTCAAAATCTGATCAAAAAATATTTTAGAGATTTTTATGATGTACTTAAAAGGTATGGTTCACTTCAAATCAGAAACGTAGGCACTATTGCCGGCAATATTGCAACTGCCTCTCCTATTGGAGATACACTTCCTTTATTATTATCACTAGATGCAAAAATTGTAATTCAAGGGATAAATAAAAAAAAAGTTTATTCTTTAAATCAATTTTTCATATCTTACAGAAAAACAAAATTGAAAAAAGGTGAATTTATTAATTCAATAAAGATTCCTCTAAATAAAGAAAATATATTTAAAGCTTATAAAATTTCAAAAAGATTTGATGATGATATCTCATCAGTATGTGGTTCATTTAGTTTCTTGATAAAAAAGAACAAAATTATAAAAGCATCTGTTGCTTATGGTGGAATGTCTGAAATCCCAAAAAGAGCAGCAATGATAGAAAAAAATTTGATAAATTCTGAATTTTCAGAAAATACATTCAATAAAGCTATAAATTTTATGGACAAAGATTTTTCACCTCTAGATGATATGCGAGCTAGTAGAAATTATAGATTAACCGTTGCAAAAAATTTATTGTTTAAAGCTTTTTATGAAATTAAAGATAAAAAAAATATTAGGATACACTCATGAGAAATGAAGAGTTATTGAAGGGGCAGAGTATTCCACATGATAGTGCAAATAAGCATGTAACTGGATTAGCTCAATATACTGATGATATTAGTGAGCCTTTAAATACCCTACATGGAGCTATTGGATGGAGTAAAAAAGCTCATGCAATAATTAAAAAAATTGATTTAAAAGATGTTAAAGAGAGCGAAGGTGTAATATCCGTTGTTTCTTATAAAGATATTCCTGGCCGAAATGATGTAGGTCCAGTATTTGATGGAGATCCAATATTCCCAAAAACAAAAGTTGAATATTTTGGCCAACCTTTATTTGCTGTTGCAGCTACCTCAACTGAGTTAGCAAGAAAAGCTGTTTTAAAGGCTAAAGTTATCTATCAAGAACTTGAACCGATTGTTACCATTGAGGATGCATTAAAAAAAAATAATCTTCTATTTGAACCTAGAATAATTAAAAAAGGAGACCCTCAAAATAAAATAATTAAATCAAAAAATAAATTAAAAGGTAAATTTAATACCGGAAGCCAAGAACATTTTTATTTGGAAGGTCAGGTTTGTTTAGTTATTCCACAAGAGGATAACAACCTAACAGTTTACAGTTCTACACAACATCCATCCGAAACTCAGCAAATTATAGCTAAGATGTTAAAACAAAAAAGTAATTCAATTACTGTGATGGTTAGAAGAATTGGAGGTGGATTCGGAGGTAAAGAGACAAATTTCATGACAGCTGCAATTTGTGCACTGTTATCTCATAAAATAAGTCGACCAATAAAATTAAGATTAGATAGAGATGATGATATTATAATAACTGGTAAAAGACATGATTTCTATTCTGAATATGAAGTTGGATTTAATGATGATGGAAAAATTGAGGGATTAAAGATGAAACTGGCTTCAAGATGTGGAATGTCTCCTGATTTATCATATGCAATTAATGAAAGAGCATTATTACATTTAGATAATGCCTATTATCTCTCGGATTTAGAAGTCAAAAATTATCTTTGTAAAACTAATACTTCTTCTTCAACAGCATTCAGGGGTTTTGGTGGCAATCAAGGTATGATGGCTATAGAAAATGTTATTGATAATATTGCAAGATTTTTAAAAAAAGATCCAAGTGAAGTTAGAAAAAATAATTTTTATGGTCTTAATGAAAAAAATACCACTCATTACGGAATGAAAATTAATGATAATGTAATACATGATATTTTTAAAAATTTGTTAGATAAGTCAAATTATAAAAAAAGATATCAAAAAATTAGAAATTTTAATTTAAAGAATAATTTTAAAAAAAAAGGAATAGCTTTAACACCTGTAAAATTTGGTATTTCATTTACAACAATTCATTTAAATCAAGCTGGAGCATTGGTGCATGTATATACTGATGGTAGTGTTTATTTAAATCATGGAGGAATCGAAATGGGCCAGGGCACTCATACTAAAATTGCCCAGCTTGTAGCAAATACTTTTGGTTTGCCATTTGAAAAAGTAAAAATTTCTTCAACAAATACTTCTAAGGTTCCCAATACATCTGCGAGTGCTGCGTCTTCTACTACTGATTTAAATGGTGCTGCCACTTTAAATGCAGCAGGGAAAATTAAAAAAAACTTAAATGATTTTATAAGAGATAAGTATAAGATTTATTCAAATACTGAACCAATCTATAAAAATCAGTATATCTTTTTTGGAAATAGATCATTTAAATTTAAAAAAATAATAGAAGAAGCTTATCTAAATAGAGTTTCATTATCCTCATCAGGATTTTATTCAACTCCAAAAATTAATTTCGACAAAAAAAAATTTCATGGAAGGCCATTTTATTATTTTTGTTACGGTGCAGCGGTTACAGAGGTTACTATTGATACCCTTACCGGAGAGAATGCAATTGAAAGAGTTGACATAATTCATGATGCGGGGAATGCAATTAATCCTGCGCTTGAACTTGGTCAAATAGAGGGTGGTTTTGTTCAAGGGCAAGGATGGCTTACTATGGAAGAGGTAGTTTGGAATAAATCTGGAAAATTAAAAACTTTTTCACCTTCGACTTATAAGATTCCAGCAGTTAGTGATACACCTAAAAAATTCAATGTAGAGATTTTTAAAAAAGGATCTAACGTTGAAAATGTAGTAAATAAACAAAAAACTACTGGGGAACCACCTTTGATGCTTGCGATGAGCGTTTTTTTTGCAATTAAAGATGCAATCGCCTCTTTATCTAATTATAAAAAAATACCAAATTTAGATGCACCAGCAACTCCAGAAAAAATACTAATGAGCATAAATGAATTGAAAAGTAAAATTTAATCGAATGTCAGATAAATCAAAATTCATGCTAAGAGCAATTGAATTATCAATTGAAAGTGCAAAAACAAAAGGTGGACCTTTTGGCTGTGTAATTGTAAAGGATAATGAAATCATTGCAGAAGGATTTAATCAAGTAACCTTAAACAATGACCCAACTGCACATGCGGAAATTGTAGCAATTAGAAATGCATGTAAAAACGAAAATAATTTTTTTTTAAAAGGTTGCGATCTTTATTCTACATGTGAACCATGCCCTATGTGTCTGTCAGCAATATATTGGGCTCATATAGACAACATCTTTTATGCTAATACTAGATTAGACGCAAAAGATATAGATTTTGATGATTCATTTATTTATTCTGAAATAAATAAAGAAATAGATAATCGAAAAATTAAAATGCATCAAATGCATAGAGATGAAGCGTTAGAAGCTTTTAAAATTTGGGATGAAAAAAAAGATAAAATTAAATATTAAATGGACATTCTAACCTATACACTCAAATGGTCTGAAATTATATTAAGATGGGGTCATGTCTTGTTTGCAATTTTATGGGTCGGTAATAGTTTTTTATTTAATTATTTGGATAATAAACTAAATAAAAAAATTTCAAGTAAGGATATAGATGGTGAAGGTTATTTGATGCATTCTGGTTTTTTCTATAAACTGACAAGACTTAAAAAATCTCCTGAAAATATTTATCTTAAACAATTGGTTATATTTAAGTGGCAAAGTTATCTAACATTTATCACAGGAATTCTGCTTTTATTTGTTATCTATTATTACAATGCAGGAGTATTAATGGTAGACAAGAGAGTTATTGTTATTTCTCCAACAACTGCAATTTTATACTCAGTATTATCAATGGTTTTGTCTTGGTTATTATATGATTTTTTATGTAAATCTAATTTAATTAAGAACGATTTTTTATTTGTCTCAATAATATTAATTTTATTAACTATTCTATCTTTTGGGTTAACAAAAATTTTTGGTCCAAAATTTGCATTTTTAAGTGTTGGTTTAATAATTGGATCAAATATGTTTGCTAATGTTTTTACAGTTATAATTCCAAATCAAATGAATATCATCAATAGTAGCAAAAGATCAAAACCATTAGATATGAGCCTATCTTTAGCAGCTAAACAAAGATCTATACATAATAATTACTCAACTTTTTTAGTACTGTTTATAATGCTTTCGGGACATTTTAGTTTCCTTGTTTATCATAAATACAATTGGGCAATACTTGTATTAATTGGAATAATATCTGGTTTAGCAAGACATTATTTTAATTTGAGAGGCAGAAATATCCACAAGATAAGTTTTTTATATATTTCAATATTTGCTTTAATAACGCTTGCTGGTATTATTTTTATATTCAAAACGTAGCCAAAAAAAATGTCAGAAAAATTAATTGTTAGTTGGGAAGATTATAATAGAACAGTAGAAAAACTAGCTATCATGATTGATGAGAGTGGTTATAAGCCTGACATATTGATTGGTATTATGAGAGGTGCAGCTCCTATGATAGATGTTTTAAGCAGGATATTTAAATTAAAATGTGCCTACTTAGCTGTAGAGTCTTATAGTGGAAAAGGAGTTGAGGATGAACAAGGTGACATAGTTTTTTCAAGAGAAATGAGTTCTATCGCTCCTAATATGGGAGGAAAAATATTACTTTGTGATGATTTATCAGATACAGGAATAACATTTAATAAAAGTATAGATTGGTTAAAACAATATGAGCCAATTAAAGGTAAAATTAAAGATATAAAAACAGCAACACTTTGGAAAAAACAAAAATCTACATTTGAACCTGATTTCTGCGCAACACGATTAGAAGATAATCCTTGGATAGTTCAACCGTTTGAAATTTACGAGGAAATAAGAATTGAGGAAATTAAAAAAAAACACCAAAAATAGAAAAGGCGATCTAAATTTAGACCGCCTTTAAATTTTAAGTTATCTTTTTAAGCTACTGCGAAACTTACTACACTTAGTGCAGCAATTACCCAAATAGCAGGGCTTACATCAAATTTACCTGTAAGGATTTTGATTGCAGCATAGGCAATAAAAGCTAAAGCTATTCCATGAGAAATAGAATATGTAAATGGCATAGCTAGCATCGCAAGGACAGCAGGTCCTGACTCAGCAATATCATCCCATTCAATATCTGTAATATTTCTGACAAATAGTGTTGCAATATAAATTAAAGCAGCACCATCTATTTCTTTAGGTAAGCTTGTTGCTAATGGACTAAAAAACAAACATAGTAAGAAAAGTATACCTATTACTAATGATGTCATTCCAGTTTTACCACCAGCTTTTACTCCCGCAGCTGACTCAACATACGTCGTTACAGTAGATGTACCCATCATAGCTCCCGCAACTGTAGAAACACTGTCAGAAAGCATTGCCTTATCAATGTCCTGAATTTTACCATCTTTACCAATTTTTCCTGCTACATTAGCAACACTAGTAAGTGTTCCAGCTGTATCAAAAAAGTCTATAAAGAATAAGGTAAAAACAACAGTTACCATTGATGCAGATAGCGCAGCGCCTAGATCAAACTCAAACAAATAAGTCATTGGCGGCGGTGGTGACACTACACCATTAAATTTTCCGACACCAGTTAACCAAGCTATTGCACTAAATACAAGTATACCTATGATTATGTTTCCTTTAATTCCTTTTTTCTCCATGACGATCATAGAGACAAAAGCTCCAGCACCGAGTAAAAGGAGAGGATTTGATAAATCCCCTAATTGAACTAAAGTTACAGGATTATCTGCTGTTAATCCCATAATTTCGAATCCAATTATAGCAAGAAACATTCCTATTCCTGCTCCAATACCAAGTTTTAAGCTTTTTGGAATTGAGTTAATTAGCCAAGCTCTAATTGGTGTAAGTGAAATAATTAAGAACACCACACCGGCAACTAATACAGCTCCTAAAGCTTCCGCAGGAGTGTATTCCATTCCAAGACAAACACCGTATGCAATAAATGCATTAATTCCCATACCTGGTGCAAGTCCAACCGGCCATGTCTTTGCATAAAAAGCGCATATAAAACACGCAAGTGCCGTCGCACATGCAGTAGCAGTAAATACACCACCAAAGTCAAAGCCACCGTCAGCTAATATGACTGGATTTAAAAACATTATGTAAGCCATTGTTAAGAAAGTCGAAACTCCGGCTAGAACCTCAGTTTTAAAATCAGTCTTATGTTTTTTATAGTTAAAGTAGTTATCTAACATTAGACCTCCATTTTTCAGTACAGTATTTGATTCGATTCAAAAAATCCTTTTGGAGTGTGTTAAATTTCTTGGAATTGTTGTTAATTTAATAATATTTACAACTTTGAGGTTAATTAATCCTAACAATTTTATGATATTATTAATCAATGAATATAAAAAAATTAATAATCATTTTCTTTATTCCTTTTTTATTTTCAAGCTGTGAGACAATTAAAGAAAAATCTGATGCAGTAGCTGAAAAAGAAAACAAACGGTACGGAAAATTTGTAGGAAAAAACATCAATGAATTAAAGATAGAACTTGGAAATCCAACAGAGGATTTTATAAATGAGAACGGAAATAAAGTTTTAATTTATAAGAGTAAAAAATTTGCAATTCCATGTGATAGAAAATTTGAAACAAATAATAATGATATAATTATTAGTTTTACGTCAAGTGGATGTATATAAAAGTTTTGTAAGATTTGAACTTGCGGGGAATAATCCCCACAAGCAAGGTTAATAGCTTATTTAATCTCAATAAGTCTTTTTTTCTTATGATCTGGTAAAATTCTTTCACATGCTATTGTTAAAAGACCGTCTTTTAACTCAGCGCCATTTACTTTTACATCGTCTGCAATAGTAAATGATCTTGCGAATTGTCTCTGTGAAATTCCCTTGTGTAAAATTTCACCATCTTCATTTTTTTCTTCTGATTTATTAACTTGTTTTGTTCTTACAGTTAATAAATTGTCTTCAAACTCAACTTCTACATCTTTCTTGTTAAAACCAGCAAGTGCAACTTCAATTGAGTAATTGTCTTTTCCAGTCTTTCTAATGTTATAAGGTGGATAATTTGACTGCATAGTCAAATTTCCATTTCCTAACATATTTTCAAATTGGTCAAACATATCATCAAAACCAATTGAGAAAGGTCTTAGTGAGTTGAATATAGATAGATCCTTACTTGTCATATATCCTCCTTATTAAGCAAGTTAATTTATGTAGTCCCATCAGGCGACATACAAATTTTATATGGTTATTGTTTAAAAATTTTCAAGTAGAGAAACTAAATTTTATTTGAAATTTTAAGTGCAAATGCGTAATCAAATGCAATCTCTTCTATTGCTCCATCACGACCAGATTTTCCACCATGGCCTGCATTCATTTCTGTTTTAAGTAAAAGAAGATTATTATCAGTTTTATAATCTCTAAGTTTTGCGGTAAATTTTGCAGGTTCATCAAATAAAACCCTGTTATCACTTAAGCTAGTTGTAATTAAAATATGTGGGTAGTCCATTTTTTTTATATTGTGATATGGGGCATATGAATAAATATAATCAAAGTGATCTTTATTGTCTTTTGCGTTTCCAAATTCATCAAATTCCCCCACAGTTAAAGGCAGTGAATGATCTAAATTTGTTGTTAAAGAGTCCACAAAAGGTACTGCCATTATAATTCCAAGAAATAAATTAGGTTCTTGATTTACCACAGCACCCATTAATAATCCTCCTGCGGAACCCCCCATACCAATTATTTTTGCTTTTGATGTATATTTTTTTTCAATTAGAAATTTTGCTACTGCAAGATAATCTTCAAATGTATTTTTTTTATTTAAAAGTTTTCCTTCTTTCCACCATTTCATACCTCTTTCCATACCACCTCTAATGTGCGCGGTTACCCAAATTATATCTCTATCAACTAAACTTAATCTAGTTGATGAAAAGTCCGGTGTCATTGAGCTTCCATATGAACCATAACCATATAGAAGTAAATTAGCAGATCCATCTATTTTTGTTTTTTTATGTCTTGTTATAGTTATTGGAACTAATCTTCCATCGTGAGAAGGACATTCTAATCTTTCAACAATGTAATCATCAGAATTATGACCCGATGGAATTATTTGTTCTTTAATAAGTTTTTTTTCTTTAGTTTTTAAATTGTATGAGTAAGTTTTACTTGGGGTTTTTGGAGATGCGTAAGACAAATAAACTAGGTCAGTATTTTTATTTCTCTGTATGAGTGAAATACCAGGTACGATTACCTTTTCATCAGTGAACTTAAGCTCTTCCTCAATTCCAGTTTTAGTATTTTTTACAAATAATCTTGCTAAAGCATTAGATTTTTCACCTCTAATTATCCAATTATCTAAAAAAATTAATCCACCTATAAGTACCTCATTCTTCGGTGGAATATAGATTTCCCAATTTTGTTCAGATAAATTTTTACATTTTTCGATCTTAAAATCCTCTGCATTTTCATTTGTATGACAATAAAAATAGTTATTCCAGGAATTTACAGAATAAATAATACCTCTTTTTCTTTTTTTAATTAATTTTGGTTTTGGTATTTCTTCATTTACTCCAAAATAATACTGCTCTGATGTATTATGATCTGAGCTTGTAATAAAAAAATATTTTTCATCTGAACTCAAACTTATACCAACTGTAAAGGCATCACTTTTTTCTTCAAAAATTAATTCATCATTTTTAGAAGATGAACCTATTTTATGTCTAAAAATTTTCCTAGGTCTGTGAAATGCGTCAAGTTTTGAGTAAAAAAAATATTCATCATTTAAACTAAAAGTAATACTTCCACTAGTCTCTTCAATTTTTTCGGTAATTAATTCATTCGTTGAAATATCTCTTATATATATAGTAAAATATTCTGAGCCTTTTAAATCTAGAGAATAACCTAAATATTTATCATTGTAGCTAACTTCTAAATCTCCTACACCAAAATATTCTGTTTTAAAATTTTCTTTTTCTTTATCTCCATTCCATATTTCTTCAATTTCGTCAGAATTTAATTTTTTTCTTAATTTAATTGAATAATTACCTTCCGTAGTAGTTTTTGACCAATACTCATATCTAACATCTTTAAATTTTAAAGACTCATCATCTAATTTTATTCTACCTTTAATTTCATCGAATAATATTTTTTGATATTCTTTGGTATCTTTTAAATTAAATTCTGTATAATCATTTTCTTCTTCTAGGTATTTTCTGACTTCAGGAAGTAATTTTGAGCTATCTCTTAAAACTTCAAGAATATTATTTTGGTGAACCCAGCTATAATTGTCTTCCCAAGTAATATTGTGACAAGATTTTAACTCTAATTTTTTTTGAAGTTGTGGTATTTTCATTTAAGAACAAATATATGAATATAATAATTTATACAGTAGTAATATTAGCTATATTTTATTTACTATTGAGATTTATTAGTAATATTTCTTCAAAAAAGTTATCTAAAGGTTTAAGGTTTTTAATTATCATTGGATTGATTTTATTAGCAATCCTATTTGCAATTGGCGGTAGGTTTTTATTAACATTACCTTTAACATTAGCCAGCCTTGCTTTATTAAAATTAAAAGGGTTATCCATTTTTCAATTGATATCACTTTTTAGGTTAATTCAAACTTTAAGAAGATCAGGAAGGTTTTCCTTTAATCAGTCTCAGAATAATAATACCTCAAACATGTCAGTTGGTGAGGCATTTAAAATTTTAAATTTGGATCAAAGAAAAAAAATAACAAAAGAAGATATAAATAAAGCTTATACTAAAATACAAAAAAAAATTCATCCTGATGTTTCTCCTGAAACAGCAAGACTTTCTTCATTAGTCAATGAAGCAAGGGATATTTTGATGAAAGAAATTATATAAAATTTTTGATCTTATTTAAGATCATTTCAGTTGTAATAGAATTTGGATCTAAAGCAGAGTCATGAGAAATATCATTTATGTCAATATTTGGCGGAGTTAGTCTATATTGATTTTTACTGTAATCTGAATAAGCTTTAGGAGTGTCTAGCAATATAACAAAACTTGGTTTATTCATCTGACAAGCAATATGATGGCCAAATGAGTCATTACCTATAAAAATATCACTTAAATATATATAATAAATTATTTCAGACACATCTTTTGAACTTAAAGATTCACAATTTTTTTTTTCTATTTGATTAATGATTTTTTTTGCACCATTTTCTTCATCAGATCCACATAAAAGATAAAAGTAATAATCTCCGATCTTATTTAACTCATTTATTAATGATGCAAAATTATCATAGCCCCATTTAGTAGTTGGGCCCGATGAACCTATTCCAAGAATTATTTTTTTACGATCACTTAATTTATATTTTTCAATTTTTGACTGATCGATAAAAATTTTAGTTTCAGTGGGACAGTTTTCAATTTTAAGTGATTTTTCTGTAAAATTTTTTGCAGCATTAACCAGATGAAGGTTTTTTTTATTAAAAAGAGGGTAATGATAAATGTTTTTTATACCTGCAATTTTACAAGATAAAAATTGTCTTAATCCTGGATAAAAAATAAAAATATTTTCAAAATTAAATTCTTTTAAAAATTTAGCTAATTTAAATAAATCAAAAAATTTTTTGTGATATTTATCAAGATAAAAAACCTCTTTTATTAATGGATCACTTTTTAAAATTTTATTCAAATTAGGGCATAAAGTAATGAGACTAACTGGTCCATATTTTTTTGCAATTTGATGACAATAACTAAGGTGTAATAAATTGGCACCCAGTCCTTTATAGTTTAAAAAAATTCCTGTTTTCATAAATGTAAATTTTCTATTATACTTTATAAAAAAAATATATGACTAAAATTAAAGGAATTTTTGCAGCAGGAATGTCAATCTTCAATGATGATTTAAGCCTCAATGTAGATAAAACAATTCTCCATGCTGAAAATATAATTGAACAAGGATGCCATGGAGTTGCAATATTTGGAAGTACAGGACAAGCACAGCTAATTCCAATTGCAGAAAAAATTGAGCTTTTAAATAAACTTACCCAAAGTAAATATAAAGATAATTATATTATAGGCACAGGCCTAAATTCATTGGGAGAAACAATCAACTTGATGAAAATTGCTAATTCTTTAGATTTCAAAAGTTTTTTAATTATGCCCCCAGCTTATTATAAATATGGCGATAAAGAAGCTATTGAATTTTACTCTAAAATTATTGAAGCAGTTCCAAAGTCTGAAATAATTCTTTATAATTTTGAAAAATTGTGTGGTTATAAATTTAGTATAAATTGCGTACAGGAACTTGTTCAAAAATTCCCAAAACAAATAATTGGTGTAAAAGATAGTTCCTACAACTTATTTGAAAATTTAAAGTTAGAAAATTTTTCAATTTTCCCAGGCTCTGAAAGTAAACTATTAAAAGGTTTAGAGATAGGTTGTTCAGGAGTAATAACTGCTACTTGTAATGTGACTGCTACATTATCAAGAAAAGTATTTGATGACTTTAACTCAAAAAAAAAGCAGAGTCACAACCAAAAGTTAATTGATGTAAGAAATGTATTTGAAAAATACAATTTAATTTCTGCTTTACACACTTATTGTGCTCAGGAAAATAGTATATACAAAAATATTTTACCACCATTAAGTCTTTTAAATGATTATGAAAAAAAAGAATTGATGGACAAATTAAAAAATTTAGATTTTACTATAAAATCATCATTGGCAGCTTAAAAATGCAACTAGCAAGATTTTTAAATAGAGTTATTAAAAAAGGTGGTTTCATTTTGACTGATGCTGAGTCAAAAGATTACATAATTGGTAATCCAAAAAATAATCCACTTAAATTAAAAATTTTAAATAAAAAACTTCATTATAAGTTGTTGTTACACCCAGACCTATATTTTGGTGAGGCTTATACTAATGGGGAAATTTTAATAGAAAATGGAACATTAACTGAATTTTTGGATTTAGCTTTAATGAATATAGGTAGAGGAGAAGTTAATTTTTTCAGTTAT
>CACOQC010000018.1 GCA_902629215.1 uncultured Pelagibacteraceae bacterium
ATTAATTTTTAAATCATCTTTCCACATTATACTTGAATCTGAGACATTAATATTTCCTTCTTCCAAAGTAATTATTAAAGATAAATCTTTTAGTTCATCAATATTTATAATATTTTTAATATCTAAAGCTATTTTAGCATTTAAATTTTCATTATTAAGCAGTTCTGTCTTTATAAGATCAATAATAATGGAGCTTTCATTAAATAGATTCTTTAAACTTAAACCATCATAAGCAACATTCATTGAAAGATAGAATGGTTTAAAATCAAAAAAACCCTCAAAATTATCTTTATTATCCTTTGAATTAAAAACTAAATTATTTTTATTAATTATGTAATTTAATGAAGTATTTTTATTAATAAATAAAATTTCAAATATTCCCATTTTTTTTTCTAAGTTTGTATAATCAATTTCATTTTCAAGGTTTAATCTTATTTTTTTCGAGCTAAATTCTGAAGTAAACAATTTTCTAAATTTATCATTTTGGAGAGTGATTTTGTATGGAACGTTAAAAACTTCGTTTTTTGATACAAAAACATTTTTCAAATTTTTAGAATCGTAATAAAGCTTACTATTATATATTTTATTTAAAAATAAAATTTCATCATTATTATCTCTAAAAAAAATATTACTATTTCTAATGATAATTTTATTTTTACTTGGTTGAATATCTAAAAGTTTATTAAAAAAAATTAGATCTTTTCTTTTTAGATCAAAATCAGCTTTTTCGAATACAATATCTTTTGTATCAAATTTTTTAAATGAAAATAAATCTTTTACTGAAATATAAATTTTAAAATTTTTTACATTCCCAATTATTTTTTTATTTTGAATAATTGAGATATTTTTTGATATAAAACTTGGTTTTGGAAGTAAAGAATAATATATTTTATCATTAAATTTAATCTCAATATTATATCTATTGGATATTTGATTCTTAATTTTTGCACTAATTAAGTCTTTATCATAAATAGTTGGTATCAAGAAATAACATAAAATAAATAATACTAATATTGCTGAACCCAAAATTACTTTATTATCCTTGTCAAACTTACTTTTTTTTATTTTTATTATTAATAACTTAATTTTATTAAAATAGTTTTCTATTGAGTCATTTATTGATAAAATTTGCCTCTTTATTTTTTTTGCTAATAAATTATGTTTCTGCATAAGATTGCTCAACTTATAATTAATTATTTAAAATGGTAAACAACGATTATTTAAAAAATTTGAATAAAGCCCAAAAAGAGGCTGTTATACACTCCGATGGTCCTTTATTAATCGTCGCTGGAGCTGGATCAGGAAAAACAAAAGTACTTACAAGCAGAATTGCTAATTTAATAAAAGAAAAAAAAGCTTTTCCAAGTCAAATTTTAGCAGTTACATTTACCAACAAGGCAGCAAAAGAAATGCACAATAGAGTAAGTAGGTTGATTGGCTCAAGTGCTGTTGGTCTTTCATGGTTAGGTACGTTCCATTCAATATGTGCTAAACTTTTAAGAAAACACGCACCCGCAGTAGATCTAAACTCTAATTTCACTATAATTGATACTGATGATCAAATAAGATTAATTAAAAATATATGTGTTGCCGAAAATATAGATGTCAAACAATTAGCACCAAAATATATTCTTGCTATAATTGATCGGTGGAAAAATAGAGGTTACTATCCTAATGAGGTTAATATAAATAAAAAAGATATTTTTGAAAAAAAAATTTTACCTTTATATAAAATATACCAACAAAAATTAGTTGAATTAAATTCATGTGACTTTGGTGATTTAATTTTACATGTGGTCAAAATTTTAGAGAGAAATAAAGATATCAGAGAAATCTATTCTAAAAATTTTAAATTTATTTTAGTTGATGAATATCAAGATACTAACTTTATCCAAAGTAAATGGCTCAATTTATTAGCTGAAAAAAATAAGAATATATGCTGTGTTGGTGATGATGATCAATCAATTTATAGCTGGAGGGGTGCCGAAATAAAAAATTTCTTAGAATTTGATAAAGTATATGAAAAAACAAAAGTCATTAGATTAGAACAAAATTATAGATCTACTCAAAATATTCTATCTGCAGCTTCTAATTTAATCTCTAATAATCAAAATAGAGTTGGAAAAACATTAAAAACGACAATGGAAAACGGTGATTTAGTAAAATTGAATTGTTTCAAAAATGGTAAAGATGAGGCGATAGGAATTTCAGATGAAATTGAAAAAATTAAAGATGAATTTTCTTTTAATAATATTGCAATACTTGTAAGAGCTATATTTCAAACAAGAGAATTTGAGGAGAGATTTTTAAAGATCGGATTACCATATAGAATAATAGGTGGGACAAAATTTTATGAAAGAGCTGAAATTAAAGACTGTGTAGGATACTTGAGACTTATTCATCAACCAAAAGATGATTTGGCTTTCGAGAGAATTGTTAATAATCCAAAAAGGTCTATTGGAGATAGTACATTAAAGACAATACATGAATTCAGTAAAAAAAATTCTGTGAGTTTAGAGTTTTCATCAAGACAAATGATTGAAAAAAACTTGATTAAACCGAAGGCTAAAATTGGGCTTAGTTTGTTTTTAGATTTATTAGTTAAATGGAGAAATGATCTTAATTTAAATAAAATAAGTCATATTAAGTTACTTCAAATTGTTTTAGATGAATCTGGATATTCAGCTATGCTTAAAAACAAAAAAGATATTGAAAATCAAAATAGACTAGAAAATATAAAAGAACTTTTAAGTGCTATGAAAGAATTTGATAATTTAGAAAGTTTTTTAGAGCATGTCTCACTAGCAACATCTATAGATCAAGAATGGGACGGGGAAAAAGTTAATATGATGACTATGCATGCATCTAAAGGATTAGAATTTGATGCTGTTTTTTTACCTGGTTGGGAAGAAGGACTTTTTCCTCATCAAAAATCTATTGATGAAAAAGGTCAAAATGGTTTAGAGGAAGAAAGAAGACTGGCTTATGTTGGCATAACTAGAGCGAAAAAAAAAGCTATAGTTTCTTTCTCTATGAATAGATTTTATCAAGGTGACTGGATAGACAGCATGGCCTCAAGATTTATTGATGAACTCCCAGAGAAAAATTTAGAAAAAAATACTTTTTTTAATGAAAATAAAAATGAAATAGAAGATTTTGATTTTAATCAAGATATTGAAAATGATAATAATACAATCAATAGTCCTGGATGGATACGCTACCAAAAAAGGATTAAATGATAATTAAAAACATTAACAATTTAAAAAAAACTTTTAAAAAGCTAAAAATTGATGCTTACATAATTCCAAAGAATGATGAATTTTTTTCTGAATATTCCCAAAATGACAAGTTAAAAAAAATATCAAATTTTAGTGGATCAGCTGGATATGCTGTTATTTCAAAAAAAAAGAATTATTTATTTGTAGATGGAAGATATACAATTCAAGCAAAACAAGAGTCTGGAAAAATTTTTCAAATAATAGATCTAAATAAAATCATAAATTGTAATTTGTTCAAAAATCAAATAATTGGGTTTAGCCCAAAACTTTTTACATCCAGCCAAATAAAAAAATTCTTTTTAAAAAACAATGAAGTTAAACAAATACAATCAAAATCTATTGAAAAAATATTTAAAAAAAATACTTCAAAATCAAAACCTTTTTTTTCATTAGATAAAAAAATTGCTGGAGAAAGTCATTCTAGTAAAATTAAAAGAATAGTAAAATTTTTAAAAAAGATAAAATCAAATTACTTATTCGTTAGCGCCCCTGAAAATATTGCCTGGCTATTAAATATTAGAGGCCACGATAACCCTTATAGTCCAATTCCCAATTGTAGATTATTAATTAATGATGAAGGAAAAGTTTATTTAATTGTTGAAATGAAAAAAGTGAAAAAAATTATTAAAGAAAAAAAAATTAAAAAAGAACAAGTGATTGAACCAAAAAATTTTGAGTCATTTATCGATAAATTGAGTAAAAATCAAATAATAATTGATAATAAAAGTTGTTCTCTATTTTATGAAGAAATATTAAAAAAAAAATTTATAATTCTTAAAAAAGACGATCCAATATATTATTTAAAATCATTAAAAAACAAATCTGAAATTCAAAATATGATCGATGCTCACATATTGGATGGAGCAGCTCTTACAAAATTTTTATATTGGATCAAAAAAGTTAATACAAAAAAATTAACAGAATATGAAGCACAAAAAAAATTAGAAACGTTCAGAAAAAAAAATATTAAATACTTGTCACCAAGTTTTAATACAATTGCTGGTAGTGGAGCGAATGGTGCGATAGTTCATTATAGAGCTGACAAAAAAAATTCAAAGAAAATTAATAAACAAGACATTTTTCTGTGTGACTCGGGAGGACAATATAAATACGGCACGACAGATGTTACAAGAACAATTTGCTTTTCTAGACCGAAAAATAGTGTCAAAAATATTTTTACAAATGTTTTGAAAGGTCATATTGCTGTTACTAATACAAATTTAAAGAAATATTTTAATGGAAAAAAAATCGATTTAAGAGCAAGAAAATTTTTAAAAAATACTGGTTTAGATTATCAACATGGAACTGGTCATGGTGTTGGCTTTTTTTTGAATGTTCATGAAGGACCACAAGGTATAACAAAATTTAATAAAATTAAACTTGAAGAGGGAATGATTTTAAGTAATGAACCAGGATATTACAAAGAAGGAAAATTTGGAATAAGAATTGAAAATCTTTTATACATCAAAAAAGAAAATAAAAAACTAATTTTTGAGAATCTTACTTTAGCACCTATTGAAAAAGATTTAATCAATTTTAAAAAATTAAATAGTGTTGAGAAAGATTACCTTTTTAAGTATCATTTAGATGTCTACGGAAAAATTTCAAAATATCTCAATAGTAATGAGAAAAAATGGTTAGCTAGTCATATTTATCATTTTTAACAAATCACTTTGACTTAAAATTTTAACTTTAAGTTCTTTAGCTCTATCAACTTTTTTCTTTGTTGGTTTATCTCCAACAACAAGAAAATCTAATTTTTTTGATACATTACTTATTATTGATCCAGAGTTTTTCTCAATAATTGATTTAGCTTCAGCTCTACTTATACCATTAAGTTTTCCTGTTAGCATGAAAGTCTTGTTTCTTAACAATCCGTCCTTTTTTGGTTCGATAAAATTATCTATTGATAATATTTTTTTGAGTTCGTTTAAAACTTTTTGATTTGTTTTATTAGAAAAAAAATTTCTTATAGAGTTAATTTGGGTTTCGCCAATTCCATCTAAATTAAGTAAATCTTCGACTCTATTTTCTAAAGAAAGTTCATAAAAGTTTTTGGAAGTTCTTAGATGCTTTGAAATTAATTTTGCATTTTCAAGGCCAATATGTCTAATACCAAGGGCATAGATAAACCTATCAAAAGAAATTTTCTTACTAGTCTCTATAGAATATTTTAGATTTAAAACTGACTGTCTTCCCCATCCATCTAGCTCTTCAATTTTACTATAATCTAATTGAAAAATATCTTGTGGTAATGAAATTAGTTTCAAATTCCAAAAGTTTTCTACTATTTTCTTCCCAAATCCCTCTATATTAAAAGCCTCTTTAGAGACAAAATGTTTAATTTTTTCAATAGCAATTTTTTCACATTCAAAACCTTCACTGGAACATCTTCTTACTGCATCCTTTTTTTTTGTGATTAGATTAAATTCTTTTACAGTTTTTGAGTTACACGACGGGCATTTTTCGGGAAAAATAAATTCTTGTGATTTTTTTTTTCTTTTTTTCAAATCTACAGAAACAATATGCGGTATTACATCACCGGCTCTTTCAACTAAAACAGTGTCTCCTATTCTTATATCTTTTCTTTTAATTTCATCTTCATTATGTAATGTGGCGTTGGAAACAATAACTCCACCTATATTGATGGGGTTAATTTTTGCCACAGGCGTTAATGCTCCTGTCCTTCCAACTTGAATATCAATATCAATTATTTTTGAAACACCACTATTAGCTGAAAATTTATGTGCTATAGCCCATCTAGGAGCATTTGCAACAAACCCTAAACGCTTTTGTAAATCAAATTGATTAATTTTATAAACAATACCGTCAATATCGAAATCTAATTCGCTTCTATTATTTTCAATATAATTATAATTATCCATTAAATTTTTTGTTCCAATAATTAATTTATTTAATGAGTTCGTTCTAAATCCCCATAAACTTAATTTCTGTAAAAATTCAGTTTGTTTTTTTATTTTCAAACCTTTTTCAAATCCAAAAGTATAAGCGATAAATTTAAGAGGAATTTTTTTTGTATCCATGGGGTTTTTTTGTCGTAATGATCCAGACGCAGCATTTCTTGGATTTGCAAATTTATCTGATAATTTTTTGAAATCTTTATTTTGAATAAAAACTTCCCCTCTAATATCAATTTCTTCAGGAAAATCATTTCTTGATATTTTGTGGGGTATATCCTTAATTGTTTTTAAATTTTCTGTTATATCTTCTCCTTCTTTTCCATCCCCTCGTGACAATCCGGTAATGAATTTACCTTTTTTATAAACTAAGGATGCAGAGATACCGTCGATCTTAGGCTCAGCACTATATTCAATTTTAAAATCTTTTTTTTGGTTTAAATAATTGATAATTTTCTTTTCAAAATTTAATAAATCTTCCTCAGAAAAAGCATTAGCTAGAGACAACATTGGTACTTTATGTGAAACTTTATTAAAATTTTTAGAAGGTTTGAAACCAACTATTTTTGAGGGTGAGTCTTTATGATTTAAAAATTTATATTTTTTTTCTAAATTTAAAATATCATTTTTTAGAGAGTCATATTCACTATCAGTAATTAAAGGTTGATTGTTCTGATAATAGCTTTTATTTAATTTTTTTAGTTCACTAATTTTTTTTATATAATCATTTTTAATCTTTTCATGATTCATATTAATTAAAAAGTTCTTTAAATTTTTTAATTATCAGACTTCCCTCTTCTTTTTTAATTTTATCCTCAGGATTTTCATATTTTTTATTGAAAACTCTGTAAGATTCTTTGTACCATTTGCTACTTTGATAATTATATCCTAGTAGCACTGCGTATTTTTTTGCCTCACTTTCAAGACCTAATATGTAATTTATTTCAACTAATCTGTGAATTGCTTCTTCGACATAATCAGTTTCTGAAAAGTTATTAACAACATTTTTAAATCTATTCATGGCTGGTATCCATTTTTTTTTATCTAAATAATACTTACCCAAATAAATTTCTTTTGATGCTAATATATTATCTATTAAGAGTAATTTAAATTCAGCATCTAGCGAAAAATCTGTGTTAGGATAGTTATCAATTAAGTATCTATAATATTTTTTAGATTTTACGATTGAGGAAAGGTCTTTTTTTTCATCAACGATTAGCTCGTAATAACATGTTGCTAGTAAAAAATAAGCATAACTTGTGTTATCATTTTCAGGATAATTCTTAATAAATCGATTTAATTCTGAAATTGCATCCCCATAATAATCTTGAGTATAATATGCATAAGCTGCCATTAATATTGAGCGAGGGGCCCAAATTGATTGGGGATATATATTTTCTACAACATTAAAATTTTTAGCTGCAAATAGAACATCTCCTTCTTCTAAAGCTTTTAAGCCCTCATTATAAGCCTCTATCATTTGTGAATCTAAATCTTTACTATCTAGAACAATTTGTTCCTCTTTTTTATTTTTACAAGCAGTCAGAAAAAAAAGTGATAAAGAGATAAATAATAACAAAATAAATTTCATATCTTGTATTATTAATTGAAAAAAAATTTTATGCTATTGATTTAAGCAAATTCTTTTGAAAATATCTTTGGGGTAAAACCTTTTCTTTTATCTCAAGAACTGCAAAATTTTCTTGATTACTAAACACTTTTCTAAGTAATTCATTTGTCAAATAGTGTCCACCTTGTGAACATTTGACATCAGCTAACATTCGATATCCACAAGTAAATAAATCTCCTATACAATCTAAAATTTTATGATTCACAAATTCTTTTTTATTTCTGAGACCGTCTTTGTTAAGGATTTCATTTTCTTTAACCACTATAGCATTTTCTAAACTTCCGCCCTTAGCTAGTCCCATCTTTTTGATTTGTTCAATGTCCTCAAATAAGCAAAATGTTCTAGAGGAAAATATATCTTTTAAATCATCCTCATAAACTTTAACCTTATTTCTTTGGCTACCTATAACTGAATTTTTGTACTTTAATTCAAAATCTATATTTAAACATAATTTGGATGGTTCTATAGAAATAAATCTTTGTCCATCCTTAAATTCCACTTTTTTTCTTATCTCAATAATTTTAATTGGAGTTTGACTAGATTTAATACCTGACTCAAATATTTTTTTAACAAAAATTTTTGCTGATCCATCTAATATTGGAACTTCCTCATTATCAATTTCTATTATAGCATTATCAATTCCTAAGCCAAATAATGCACCCATTAAATGTTCAATTGTAGAAACTTTCACACCAAATTCATTAGAAATTGTGGTATTTAGAGAAGTATTAGTTACATTATTAAAGTTAGGATAAACAATATTATTTTGTGTGAGGTCAGTTCTCTTAAAAAGTATACCTGAATTAGGTTCTGCTGGTCTCAAACAAAGATTTACAACCTTCCCACTGTGTAAGCCTACACCTGAAAAATTTACAACCGCATTAATTGTTTTTTGATTTAAATATGACACATGAATATTTACGCTTCAAAATTGGAAAATAAAAAACAACAAATATTACTATAAAATACAAATTAATTGAAAAAATGGAAAAATTTTTCAAAAAATCCCTCTTTTTTCAACTTTTTAGCAACCAATACAACCTCATTTTCATTATAACCATCAATAGTATCCTTTGTCATTTTAATTATATCTAAATTTTTATTCAAAAATAGCTCCCTAACATATTTATAACTGATTATTCTATTAATTGAGATTTGATATTTATTTATAACCACTTCAAAATTTTTTAAAAAATCTATTGGTAGGCAAATAAAACTAACATCTATTGAAAAAAAATTACAATTTAAATTTTGTGGCATAGATTTGTGAATTTTATTATCTACAAAATAATTATCTATAATAACGTGAATAATTTTTTTATTTCTTAATGTATTTCTACATTGGTTTTTTGCCTCATTTAACAAATAATCTAAATTTTTTTTTTTTAATAAATCACCATAATTATTCATTTTTAAAGATAATTGAACACGAAAAAACTGATTACAATCTAAAATCAAGTTTATATCTTTAATAAAATTGTCTAAATATTTTCATTTAAAAAATCATTTAATTTATTTAATTCTATTACCTCTAAATTATTTTCAAAATTTTTTTCTTGTTGATAAATATTCTCAAAATTATTTTTTTTTACAGAAACTAGAAATTTTTTGGGACTTACTAAAAGATAAGTTTCAAAATTTAAATTTTTACTCATTAATAATAATTAAATTATTTTGTCTTAAGTCTAAAATTTTTAAATTATCAGATTTTTCACTTTTTAAGATATCTAAACTTAATTCAATAGACTCATTTAATCTTTCTCTGGGTAATTTTATTAAAATACCAGATTTCATTTCAATATCCCATCTTCCTGATGGAAAATAAAAGAAGTTACTTATATTTCCAAAATCAAATTTAAAAAAATCTAATATTCTCTTTAACTCTAAAAATTCTGAGTTTTTAAAATTTCCATAAATAATTGGAATATCTTTCTTATTATATTTTGTATTGATTAATTTTCCATTTGAACCAAAAAGAAATTTTTTTCCTTCTTTATTTACTAAAGCTAAATAATTAGTTTCAGTAACTCTTAATTCTATTGTAGATGGATATTTTTTTATAATAGAATATCTTTCAATTAAATTATTTGAATTCAATAATTCAGAAATTTTTTTTTTATTGATAAAAAATATGTTATTATTTTGAATAAATTTTAGATTATTTAATATTTTTAGGTTTTCTTTTTCATTTAAGCCAAAAACCTTTATATCATTAATTCTATAAAAGTTTAATTCACTTAAATTCTTATTATTAATTGTGACCAAAAAAATAAATAAAAAAAAATATAAAAAAAGTTTTTTACTTATCAGTTGTCGCATCTTTTAAAATCAGTTCAATTAGTTTTATAAAGTTTATACCCTTGTAATTTGCAATTTCAGGAACCAATGAGAGTTTTGTCATACCTGGTTGAGTATTAATTTCTAGAAGATAAAATTTGCCATTAAAAAATTTAAAATCAGATCTTGTTACTCCTTTGCAGCCTATGAGTTTGTGTGTCTTTAAAGCAATATTCATTAAATTTTTATAATTTGCTTTTGATAAATTAACTGGAATTATATGCTCTGTATTTGCTTTTGGATTATATTTGGCTTGATAGTCATAAAATTTTCTTTTTGGTTTTAATTCTATTGCTCCAAGTTTTTTATTTCCAATTATTGCAGCTTGGATTTCTCTACCGGGTATAAATTCCTCAATTATTATCTTTTTATAGTCTTTTAATTTTCTTAAATTTTTTAAAATATTTTTTTTTGTGCAAATAAAAACATTAACGCTAGAGCCCTCATTTATTGGTTTAGCCACTACTGGAAAACCAAACTTGCTCTGAATGTCTTTTATTATTTTTTTTTCTAATCCATTAAATGAATATAAAAAATATTTTGGTGTCAAAATCTTATTTTTTAAAAAAATTTTTTTTGATATTTCTTTATCCATAGCAATGGCCGATGCAATTACACCTGAGTGTGTATATGGAATTCTAGTTGTTTCTAATATGGTCTGTATATATCCATCTTCACCAAATTGTCCATGTAGTGCATTAAAAATTATATGAGGCTTAAATAACTTTATTTTTTCATTCAAAGAAAAATCTGGCTCTGTAATTTTTGTTGAATATCCATTTTTAATAAGTTCTTTTGCTACCTGTTTTCCTGTCTCTAAACTTATCTTTCTTTCTTTTGATATTCCTCCAGAAATTATGAGTATTTTTTTTTTCAAATTATTCCAATATTTTAATTTCTTTTTCTAAATTAATTCCTGTTTTTTCTAAAACTTTTGTTGATACAAAATCAATAAGTTTTTTCATGTCATCAAACGATGCGTTACCCCTGTTAACAAAAAAATTACAATGTTTTTCTGAAATATATGCGTCACCAAATTTTTGATTTAAAGGCACTGACTCCTTTATAAGTTCCCATACTTTTTTTTTTGTTTGTGATATTGGGTTTTTAAAAGTACTGCCACTAGTTTTGATTTTTAATGGTTGATTTTTTTCTTTTTCTTTTTTTAATTTATCAATTTTATCTTTAATTTCATTTATTTTACCTCTAATTGCTTTAAATGAAGCGCTCAAAAAAACTAGGTCATCTGGTAAGTTATTTTTTCTATAATCAAATTTAATATCTTTTGCCGAAATAGTCTTCACATTTCCAAATTTATCAACTGCTTGAACTGATAGTAATAAGTCTTTAAATTCGCTGTTGAAACAGCCTGCATTCATTCTTATTCCTCCACCAATAGTTCCTGGAATACAAGATAAAAATTCAAATCCAGTGATACTATTTTCTGCAGCAAATGTTGATAAAGATTTGTCTAAAGCAGCACTTCCAGCAATTATAATATCTTCTCCAAGCAAAGAAATATTCCTAAAATTTTTACCTAGTTTAATAATAATTCCATCAAACATATTATCTGTGATTAGAGTATTAGAACCAGCACCTAATATAAATATTCTCTCTTGATTATTTATTTTTTTTAAAAAATTTATAAGATTATTTAGATTATCTGCGGTATAAAAAACTTTAGCTTTTCCTCCAATATTAAACCAATTTTTTTTCTTTAAATCGCAACTAAATTTTACATCATCTCCAAATTCTTCTAAAAAACTTTTTAAATTATCAATTGTCATTTAATTATATTTGGAAGATTTCTCATCCAGTTTGAGATAGTTCCTGCACCCATGCCTATTACGATTTTTTTTCCATAGACATTATTTTTCAAAAATTTAGCAAGTTGGAATTCATTATTGACTAGAAATAAGTTTACTTTCGAATTTTTAATAATTTCTTTTGCAAAATTAAGATAATTAAATCCTAATTTGATTTTTTCACCTGCTGTATAGATTGGACATAACACAACAGTATCTGCGTCTTTGAATGCAAATGAAAAATTTTTTCTTAAATCTTTTAATCGTGAAATTCTATGTGGTTGAAAAATACAAACTTTCTCATAATTTTTGTAAACTTTACTTACTCCATCTAAAACAAACTTTATTTCGGTTGGGTGATGAGCATAATCATCATAAAAATCGACATTATTATAAGAAAAAATTTTGTTAAATCTTCTTTGTACACCTTTAAAATTTAATAATCCTCCCTTTATATTTTTAATTGAGATTCCAACTGTAATAGCGACAGCTGATGCTGCAACAGCATTTCTTACATTATGAATTCCAAGAAGAGGTATTTTTATTTTTTTAACAAATCTTTGTTTTTTATTTGGAAGATTTATTTTTAAATCAAACTCAGTATATGTTTTATTTTGTTTGATATTTTGGATTAAAAAATTTGATTTTATATTTTTACCATAAGTATAAATGTTTTGGCTATTTAAATTTTTTAAAATCTCACAATTAATTTTATCATCAATACAAATAAAAGATTTTCCAAAAGAAGGAGCTTTTTCAATAAATCTTATAAAATAATTTTTTAAATCTTTCTCAGTTTTATAGAAATCCATATGTTCTCTATCAATATTTGTAATTATTGAATAGGTTGGTGGTATATGAACAAAACTACCATCAGACTCATCAGCCTCTAGTATTGACCAATCACTTCTGCCTAATTTTGCAGAGCTCTGAATAGAATTTATTACACCGCCATTAATTATAGTTGGATCGAGATTTGTTCTTTGAAAAATTGCAGCAACTAATGATGTCGTTGTAGTTTTTCCATGCGAACCGACCACTACAATATTTTTCATTAATGAAACTATATGCGCTAACATTTGACCTCTTTTTATTATTGGTAATTTTTTAAGTTTCGCTTCTCTTAATTCTGGATTATTTTTTTTTATTGCAGATGAAATAACAATTATAGTTGCTTTTTTTAAATTTTTTTTTTTATGTCCTATAAAAATTTTTATTTTCTCTTTTTTTAGTCTATCAATATTTTTATTTAATGAAATATCACTTCCTTGAACTTTAAACCCTTTTCCTTTCATTATGAGAGAAAGTCCACTCATTCCAATTCCACCAATTCCCACAAAATGGATTATTTCATTCTTCGCAAGTTCAATTTTCATTAATAATTTCTAATAATTTTTGATTAACATTATTCCAATTATTTTCATAATTTAAATTATCTAAATTCTTCTTTTTTTTTTCATATTCATTTCTATTCTCTATGATTTTAGATAAATTTTCTTCAATTTCTTTCTCTGAATAGTTTTGATTGAAAATCCAACAACAACCCTTTTTTTCATAATAAATTGCATTTTCAAATTGATGATTATCTTTTGCGGATGGTAATGGGATTGCTATAAATGGGACATTTGAAATTAATAATTCTGCTAATGAGGAGGCACCAGCTCTTGTAATACACAAATCAGATTGATGCAAAATTTTGAAGAATTCACTTTCAAAACTAAAAATATAATTTTCAATAAGATTCTCATCATAAAAAGATTTTAAATTTATAAAATTTTTTAAGCTTGTTTGATGAAATATCTTCAAACTAATTTTTTTTGAAATTTTTAAAATTGCACTTTTAAAAAAATTATCAAAAAAATCTGCACCTTGACTGCCGCCTATAATTAATAAGTTAAATTTTTCATTTTTTTTTATATTTAAACTTTTTTGATAGAATTCTTTTCTTACTAAAGGTTGAATAATTTCAATCTTATTCTTTAGGTTTGTTGGAAAATTTTTTATTCTATCTGAGTAGCATAAAATTTTTTTGCAAAAATTTAAAAAAAACTTGTTTGCTCTTCCTAGTACTAAATTAGGTTCAATAAGATATATATCTAGTCCAAGTAATCGAGCTGATAAACAAAGAGGTAACGACATATATCCTCCAGTGGAAATCAATTTATTTACTTTTTCTTTTTTCAATAAAATAATTGACTTTATTGTTAAAAATAAAATTATTAAAAAATTAAATGGTAATAAAAAAATATTATTTAATTTAGGAGTATTAATAATTTTCACTTCAAAAAAATTTTGATCAATGAATTTCAAACCTCTTAAATCTGAAGAAATCATTAGATCAAATTCACTTGATAAGTGTTTGTGAATTATAAGAGCAGGAATAATATGACCTCCCGAACCACCTGTAGAAATTAAAATTTTTTTTTTCATTAATTTAATTTTCTTTTTGTTAAATTTAGAATTATTCCTGATAAAATTGAAACACTTATAATTGAAGAGCCACCATAGCTAATATATGGAAGTGTCATTCCAGTAGTTGGAAACAATCTTATATTTACACCAATATGGATTATAACTTGCATTAAAATTAAACTCATACATCCAACTAATATCAATTTAACTCTCTCTTCATTTTCAAAATATACTTTTTTAAATACTGAATAAATAAATATTAAAAATAATAATAGTATTAGAATTATGGCAATTACTCCAAACTCTTCAGAAATTACTGAAATTATATAATCAGTATGAGCTTCGGGTACTCTATTTTTTAGAGTTCCTTCTCCAATACCTTTTCCAAAAAAACTACCGCTTATAATTGACTCAATTGCTTTGTCTGATTGGAAATTATAAGTGCCCATTTCTTTATCAAAAAATGAAAGTAGCCTATTTTTTATATACTCAAATTTAGGAACAAAAATTACTAAATATGAAATAGCAAAAATTGAGATTAAAAATAAAATTAAAAGAAAAACAATACTTATACCAGATGTAAAAATTAATACAGACCAGCTTAAAAGAACTAAAAGCGTTTGTCCCAAATCAGGTTGTAAAACTAAAAATAAAACAACAATTAAGGTTATTGTTAATGTTAAGAAATATTTCAAATATAAATTTGAATATTTTTCACTAGATAATATAAGGCTAATGGAAACAATTAAAAATGGTTTGACTATTTCAATAGGTTGAAACCTTGGTAATAAATAAAAATCTATCCATCTCTGTGATCCTTTAACCTCAACTCCAATTAATGGAACTAAAAATAAAAAAAATAGAGAAATAAAAAAAAGAAAAAATGAAAATTTGAATAATCTTTTTTGATTAATTGAAGAAAAAGTAAATATTACGATTATTCCCAAAAAAATAAAAATCAAATGTTTAAAAAAAAAAGAGTAATCATTGGTATTTAGTTTGTCAGATGCAATTAAAGATGTGGAAACAAAGGAAAAAAAAAGGCCGATTATAAAAAGTAAAACTATTAAAGAAAATATTAATTTATCTATGTTTTTCCACCATTCGTAATATAGATTATATATCTTTAAGTTTTTTTCCATTTAAGTATTTTTTTATTAATTTATTAAAATAAAAACCTCTGTCCTCAAAATTCTTAAATTCATCAAAGGATGCGGCGCATGGACTAAATAAAATTACATTTCTTGATTTTTTCTTTTTGATTATTGAAAAAATTTTTTTTAATGCATCGTTTAAATTATCAAAATTTTCAAACTCAATTTTATTTTTTAAAGCTTTATTAAAAAAAACTACATTTTTTCCATAGATAAATGCTTTAATTTTATTGAAAAATTTTCTTGGTAGATTGAATTTATCTCCTTTCTTTGAAATACCTCCTAATAACCAAAAAATATTAGAATTTGATTTTAAAATACCAAGAGATGATGAGAAACTTGTAGATTTAGAGTCATTGATAATTAGTAATTTAGAATTTTTAAAAATCACTTGTTGACGGTATTGCAATCCTCTAAATTTACTAATAGCCTTAACTAAAGGTTTATTTTTCAGCTTCAATTTTTGTGATATTGCCAAAACAAATGATAAATTTTCTATATAATCATTATTTTGAAAATATTCATTATTAATTTTTTTTACAAATTTTTTTGATTGGTTAGTGTCAACTTCTAGTATCTTGTTATTAAATTTATTTGATCTAATTTCTTTTTTTATTAGATAATCGTTTTTTTTGACAAAACTAAAAGATCCAATTGGTTGGTTTTTTAATAATTTAATTTTTGCTTTAATATATCTTTTTAGAGTTTTATGTCTTTCTAAATGATCAGGTGAAATGTTCAAAATAGCTGCATATTTAGAGCAAAAAATTTTACTATATTCAAGTTGATATGAAGATGCCTCAATTACAAAAATTGTTTTTTTTTTTATATTGCTCAGCGACAAAACTGGATTGCCAATATTTCCGATTAATCTAACATCAAAATTTTGTTTTAATAAAACTTCATAAAGAAGCTGACAGGTAGTAGATTTTCCATTTGTTCCAGTAATTGTAATATAATCATTTTTATAAAAAGAATAAAATACATCTAAATCTGTATAAATTTTTTTTTTATTCTTTTTTAAATATTTTGATATTTTACATTTATCTATATCAATTCCTGGACTTAAAATTATTATATCAAAGTTTGTTTTTAAAATTTTTTGATGACTTAAAAATTTTTTTTTAAATAAAGAATTATTTTTTTTTAATTGATTATCGTCATATAAAAAAACATGATTTTTTGAATTTAAATATTTAAATGTTGACTCACCACTTTTACCTAAACCATAAACTAATATTTTTTTATTTAAAAAAATATTCCTATATTCATTCATTATCTTAACTTTAATGTAGCAAGTCCAATCATCGCTAATATGATTGAAATGATCCAAAATCTTATTACAACAGTAGACTCTGGCCATCCTTTTTTTTCAAAATGATGGTGAATTGGAGCCATTTTGAATATTCTTTTTCCAGTAAGTTTAAAAGAAATCACTTGAACCATCACTGATACAGCCTCCAAAACAAATAATCCCCCTGTTATTGCTAAAACTATTTCATGTTTTGTGATTATACCTACAGCTCCCAATGAACCACCTAAAGATAATGATCCGGTATCTCCCATAAATATTTTTGCTGGAGGTGCGTTGAACCATAAAAAACCAAGACAAGCTCCAATTATAGCTCCACAAAAAATTGAAATTTCCCCAGTACCATCAATATACGGAATTTGTAAATAATCTGAAAAAACTATATTTCCAGTGACATAGCTTATAAAAGCAAAACAAGCTGCAACTAGAATAACTGGAACTGTAGCTAAACCATCAAGGCCATCAGTTAAATTGACTGCATTGGAAGATCCAATAATAACAAAAACAGCAAACGGAATAAAAAACCAACCTAAATTTATTATTAAATTTTTAAAAAATGGGAAAAATAAGTAAGATAATTCATCATTATTCGAAAATTGTAATAAAAAAATTACTCCCAAAACAGCAAGGATAATTTGAATAGAAATCTTTAACTTAGATGAAATGCCAGATGAGCTTTTAAGTTTAATTTTTTTGTAATCATCATAGGCTCCAAGTAATCCAAATGATATTGCAATATATAAAGCAAAAACTACATAAATGTTTTTTAAATCGCCCCACATCATCACTGAGATTAATAGCCCAGTTAAAATTATTAATCCGCCCATTGTTGGAGTGCCAATCTTTTTTATAATATGATCTGTTGGGCCATCATCCCTTATAGGGTTAGTAATTTCTTTATTGGCAAAAAATTGTATAAAAGGGTTACCTATTAATAAAACAATAATTAATGATGTAAAAACTGCCAAACCAGTTCTAAACGTTATGTATTTAAAAACATTTAAAACAGAAAATGTGTCTACAAAGTTTAAAAGAAAATTATAAAGCATGAGTATTTTTCTGTTTTAATTTACTTATAAAATTAAATAAACCCGTCGAATTTGAACCTTTTACCATTAAATAATCACCATTACTCAAATTATTAGTTATAAAGTCTTTCAATTGCGAATCATTCTTAAAAATAATTCCTCTTTTATCTTTTTTTATTTTTTTTAAAGTTTCTCTTATATCTCTACCAATGACATGAACTTTTTTAACAGAAATTTTATTTATCTTATTAGATATATCCATATGTAATTTTTTTGAGTGCTTTCCCAATTCAAGCATATCACCAAGTATTATATGTTTTTTATTTTTATCTATTTTTATCTTATCAAAATTTTGTAATGCTGAATTTAAAGATAAAGGATTTGAATTATAGCTTTCATCAATTAAATAAATTTTCTTTCTATTTAATTTTATCGATGAGATGTCACCTCTTCCTTCTGTTGTTTTTACATTAAAAAATAAATTTTTATCAAGTTTTGAAGTAATATTATAAATATACATAACAGTAATAGTTGCCAACATATTATATAAAAAGCTATTAAAATTTTTTTGAACATAAAAATATTTTTCTTTTTTATTTATTTTTATAGATACTTTAAATTTATTATTTTCTCTTAAAATTGATTTTATATGAACAGTTGTATTTTTCTTATTTAGAGAAAATGAAAAAACTTTTATTTTTTTCTTAATAGCTAATTTTTTATGAAAATTATAAAATTTATCATCTGCATTAAGAATTAAATAACCATGAGTATTTATATTATTAATAATTTCCCCTTTAGCTTTTGCAATTTCACTAATGTTTTTAAAATTTTTTATATGCGCTGAACCAACATTTGTTATTATACCTAAATTTGGTCTAATAATTTTTGAAAGAAAATCAATTTCACCTTTTTTATCCATTCCAGCTTCAAGAACACCAAATCTATCTTTTTCATTAATATTAAATAAACTTAGTGGAACTCCAAATTTATTATTATATGATTTTCTAGAATAAGTAGTTTGATAAAATTTACTTAAAGTGAAACCAAGCATATCCTTTAATGAAGTTTTTCCAGCACTTCCTGTGATTGCAATAATTTTTGCTTCCAAATTATCCCGAAAAGACTCTGCACATTTAATTAAAAATTGAAGTGTATCATTTACTTTGATTTGTCTATTTAGATTTTGTTTATTTGAAAATTTATTAAGAATTACTAATGATGCTTTTTTTTTAAAAACATCATGAAGATACTTATGTGCATCATTTTTTTTTCCTTTAATTGTAAAAAAAATATCATCTTTTTTTATTTCCTTAGAGTTGATAACTGCTTTTCTTATTTTTAATCTTTTAAGAGATATTTTTGTTTTAGAAACTTCTTTAATGATATTTAATTTAATATTTTTGGATAAATTTTTGTTTTTAGTTTTTATTGATTTTGTAATTATATCTCTATCAGAAAAAAATCTTGTCTTTTTTTTATAAATTTGAGTTGTCTCATGGCCTTTTCCTGCAACCAATAAGATTTCTGAACTTTTAAGATTTAATATTGCATTCCGAATTGCAATTTTTCTATCCGATATTTCAAAAATATTTTTACTTTTGATCCCTTTTATTATTTCTTTTCTAATTAATCTTGGGTTTTCGTTTCTTGGATTATCATCTGTGATATAAATATTGTTACAAAATCTATCAGCTATTTTACCCATCAGAAACCTTTTTGTTCTGTCTCTATCGCCTCCGCATCCAAATACTAAAGAGATCTTTTTGTTAGGAAATTGATCTTTTAGATTTTCCAAAACAGTCTTTAATGCGTCGGGGGTATGAGCGTAGTCTAAAATTACTTTAGATTTATTTTTAATATTTCCTATTTTTTCTAGTCTTCCATTAATTGATCTTAATTTATTCAAATTTTTGATTAGTTTTGTAATTTTAATTCCACTTTTTTCTGCTGCAATTAAAGCCATTAAGACATTTTTAAGCTGAATTTTTCCAATTAAATTGATTTCAAAATTAAATTTATTTTTTCCATAGCATAATTTAACTATTTGCTTTTCATCTTTAAATTCGTGATAAATAATCCTTAAGCTTGAATTTACATGACCAGAAGAAATAAAATTAAGTTTTAATCCTCTTTTTTTAGCAATATTTTTTATTATTTTAAACTGTTCAATATTTTCGTCAGTTATTAAATTTGCTTTTTTTTTTAATAGTTTTTTAAATAAGTATAATTTTGAATTTAAATAATCTTTAAAAGTTTTGTGATAATCTAAATGATCATGGGAAAGATTAGTGAAAATACCAATATCAAATTTCAGTCCATCTAATCTATTTTGTTTTAATCCATGACTTGATGCCTCTAAAATTACATTTTCGATTTTTTGTTTTTTTAGATATTTGAGTATTTTACTTAATCTAATTGGATCTATCGTGGTATTGGGTAAACTTTTAAATGTAGTATTAGTTTTTATACCTAAAGTTCCAATTGTTGCGACTTTTTTTTTATGAATTTTTAATAATTGAAAATAAAAATCTGCAATAGATGATTTCCCATTTGTGCCTGTGACGGATACTAAATTTTTTGGTTTTAAATTATTAATTCTATAAGCTGTCTCTGCAAGTAATTTTCTTATATTTTTTGTGCTTATAAATAAAATATCATTATAAATACCTGAAAATTTTTTTTGATGAACAATTATTTTTGCACCCTTCTCAATTGCATCTTTAATAAATTTATTACCATCATAATTATTTCCTTTTATCGCAAAGAAAATGAAATTTTTTTTTATCTTTGAACTATCAAATGAGATATTAGAGAAAAAATAATTTTGATATTTTTTTTCTATTTTAGGAAAATATTCTTTTAGATACATATCAATAAACTTGTAGATATTTTGTGGCTAAAATAGGCCCAATTTTTTCTATAATTTGACCTGCTACCTCAACAGAAGTCCATCCTGCAGTATTGAAAGGAGTTCCTATAAAACTCCCATCTTTATTTCTATAATTATAAACATAGTTTTCAGAACCCCTCGGTGAGTCTAGCATTACTATAAATACAAACTTCGGATTTGAAGACGGAAATACAGAGGCAAAAGTATTTATCTTTGTTTTAGAATATTGACCATCAATTGCTTGTTCAGCTGTACCAGTCTTTCCAGCAATTTCGTAACCATTTACATTTGCAAGTCCTGCTGTACCTTCTTCATTTGTAACAACCTTCCTTAAAATTTTAACAATCTTTTCTGAAACATCTTTATTTAAAAGAAGTTTTTTTTGACCTTTTTTTTCATTAGACTCACTCAATATTAATTTTGGATTAACATTATAACCTCCATTAGATATAACAGCGTATCCCTTTGCTAGTTGAAGAAGAGTGGTGGCTATTCCATGGCCAAACGAAGCTGTTGCTAGTTTACATTTACCCATGGAAAAATCATCATAGACGGCTATTTCATCTATATCAAAATTGATCTCTCCAATTACACCTATTTTTTCTAAAAAGCTCTTGAACTTTTCTTCTCCAACTTTTTGTGCAATCCTTACTGATCCAATGTTTCCGGATCTAACCAATATTTGTTCTGCAGTTAAATTTTTTGGAAGTTTTTCATCATATTCTCTTATTGGAAAACCTGCACAATTAATTGATTTAGGTAAATCTAAAAATTCAGTTGAAGGCTCAATTAATTTCATATTTAAAGCAGCAGCAAAAGTAAAAGGTTTAAAAACTGAACCTAATTCATAAGTCCCTTTGCTCACCCTATTAATAAATTGTTTATCTTCAATTTTTTTTCTCTCATTCAAATCAAAGTCGGGTAATGAAACGAAAGATATTATTTGACCATTATGAATATTCATCAAAATAGAGGCACTTCCTTTTGTTTGAAAAATTTTATTAAAATCAATTAACTCTTTTCGAATTAAATATTGAATATTTGAATCTACTGTCAATTTTACAGGTTCAATATTTTTTTTTAATTTTTCATCTAAAGATTTTTCTAAACCTGAAATTCCATTATTGTCATTATCAATTTGACCTATGATATGGCTGAAAAGATTTTTTTGAGGGTATAATCTAATGATATTTTCTCTTGGTTCAATCGCCTTATCACCTAATTTCAAGAGTTTTTCATAATTCTCATCAGAAACTTTTTTTTCAAAATAAAAAAAATTTCCTTTTTTAATTTTTTTTTTTACTTCTGAATAATTTTTATTTGGGAAGATATATTTTAAATTTAAGATTAATTTTTTTTCATTTATTATTTGTTTTGGACTAATACCAATATCTATTGAACTTATAGTCTTACTTAAATAAATCTCATTTCTATCAATAATATCCGCTCTATAAAATTCTTTATTAATTATATAAGTTTCATTTTTTTGTGTTGTTGCTTTCCTTGATCCTAGATGAAT
>CACOQC010000019.1 GCA_902629215.1 uncultured Pelagibacteraceae bacterium
ATTAAAAAGAAAAAAAATTTTAGAAAATTATAAAAATGATTTAGAAAAGCTTTATTAATTTATTTTTAAATTAATGATTATTAAGCGCATAAACATTAACTTTTTTACACATCAAAAGAAAATAAAATTTATTTTTTTTTTAATTTTTAAAAAAAAATTTACACTTAATTAAAGAATTGACATAACGTGTATAAAAAAATAAAAATAGATTAATTACGAATCAATTTGATTCGTTTAACTAAAAGGGAGCTAAAGATGGCTAAAAGAAGAAAAAAAGCGAAGAAGGCTAAGAAAAAAGCTAAGAAAAAAGCTAAAAAAAGAAGAAGAAGATAATCACTTAGTATTCTTTAATTAAAAACGCTTCTCATAACGATTTCGTGTGAGAAGCGTTTTTTTTTACTCTTCTATAGACTCCTCATTTTCTGAAATTGGCTCCTCTTCAGGTAAATCAGTTGGTGGGGTTTTTGAAGTTTGTGGAGCTGATGTTTGTTGACTGTCTAAATTTCTTTTTAAAGCTTTATCTAATTTTTTTTGTGTATCTTCTTGAGAAATATTTAATATAATTTGAAATTCAGATAATATTCTATCATAAGCTTTTTCGAAAAGCTGTCTTTCACTATATGATTGATCAACCATCAAATCATCACCTTTATTTAAATCTCTTACAACTTCAGCTAATTCATAAATTTTACCCGATGAGATTTTAGCTTCATATTCTTGAGCTCTTCTACTCCACATTGATCTTTTTATTTTTGGTTTACTTTTTAAAATAGAAATACATTTATTAAGTTGATTTATTGTTGCAAGCGGTCGTAAATGTGATTGTTTATTTACAGGTACCATCCCATTAGCCTTATCTTTTTCAAATTTAATGATGTAAGTTTCTACATCAATTCCTCCAATATTTATTTTTTTGAACTCAGTAATTTGTCCTACACCATGTTTTGGATATACAACATAATCTTTAATCTTATACTCTCTTTTTTCAGTTTCTTGTTTTTTTACTTTTTTGATTTCTGGTTTGATTTCATTATTTTTTGGGATTCTAAGATTATTAGTCTTTGTTTCTACATTTTTTACCTCATTTTTTTTTGGTTTTTTTAAACTAGTTTTTTTTACTTTAGGCTTAATAGTATTTTTTGTTTTTTTGGGCTTAGTTTTTTTTTTGACTATTTTTTTAATCTTTTTATTTTTAACCTTTTTTTTACTCAAGATTTTCTTTAAAATATTTTTCATATTTGTTTATTTCATTTTTAAAGTCAGCATGATCCGCGGGCGGATTTTTTTTTTCACTAATATTTGGCCAGATTTCAGAATATTTTTTATTTATATCTAACCATTTTTCGCTTCCTGGCTCAGTGTCTGCTTTGATTGCATCAACTGGGCATTCAGGTTCACAAACGCCACAATCTATACACTCATCCGGTTTAATTACAAGCATATTTTTCCCCTCATAAAAACAGTCAACAGGACAAACATCGACACAGTCCATAAGTTTACATTTGATACATTTTTCGTTTACAATGTAGGTCATTTAGAATTTTCTTTTTTTATTTTTTCCTTAATATCTCCCATAATTTTGCTGTCAATGTATAATAATCCAGCAAGTCTTCTCATTAAATTTGTTTCATATATATCTGCTTTTTCGTTTGAATAAATTATCCTCCATAATGACTCTATAATTTTAATTTTGTCTTTATCATTCATGTTTTTAACTTTTTTAGTAAAATCAAGTATTTGATTAGAATTATTTTCTATTACTTTTCCTTGAAGTATTATTTTGTCAATATCCTCTTTTTTTGCACCTATATCTAAAATTGTTTTTTTTATAATAAATTCCTCTTTTTCTGAAAAATTTTCATCTATTTTTGCAGCATGTATTAATAACGCTGCAACTTTAGCGAACTCATTTTCATTATTGTTATCTTTATTTTTAAAAAACATAATTTAATTAAAACTTAAATTTTTCAAGACACCAAAAGGACTTTCTTTCTTGTTATATTTTTTGAAATTCTTTTTCTTAACTTTTTGAGGTTTATATCTAAAAAATACCTCATTATCTTTTTCTGTAACGTTATAACCCATACTTTTAATAAGTTTCTTAAAATTTTCTTTACTGCATCCTAATAAGTTCAACATTTCAGGCATCATCTTAATCTCTTTTTCTTTTTCAGAATTAAAATTTATGATTTGCATGAATAATCTCTCTAGAATGTCTATCCTAACATAAAAGTTTTCAAATTTTTCAAATCCACATAAAAGCATAAAATTTTTATTTTTAGAGTTATTGTCTTCTAAAAAATTCAGGCCAAAAGTTGGAGGTTTAAGATTTAAATATTTTTGATTATAATTTTTCCACAATAATGATCGTAATGAGACAGCCTCTGGTTTTATAAGACGAAACAAAAAAACATGATATCTTCCAAATTTTACACCAAGTTCTCTTAAAATTTTCCTTTCATTCTGTTTTAGATCTTTAAGATAATCCAAAACTTGTTCTCTTTTTATTACACCATTATTTTCATAAAGTTGATAAGCGAGTGCTTTTATTGAAGTATTTTTTTGCTTAAGGTCTTTCAGATCTATTAAACTTTTTAAAACTGTACTAATTTTATCTTTCAGCCATTTGTCTAAAAAAATTATCAATTTTTTTTTTTGATTATGCTCTAAAGTATCATCAACGATTAACTCAAAATTAGGATTTAAATAATCTCTTCCTGGTGTGAGTCTACCTATAGTGTAATTATTCCAATAAATTTTAAAATCTTCTTTTAATTCAATTATTCCTGTATCTATTATTGTTTTAATTCTTTTTTCTAATTCAGGTCCTATAGTTTGTCTGGCAGCTTTTTTAAGAGCTTTTATATCAGTTTCTAAAGCTCCTTTTTTTAAGTCTAACTCTAATTTAAGACCATTTATTTTTCCTATAAATTGATTATCAATTATGACGTCATTATTTTCTAAAATTTTTGTATCAAAATTCATATCTTGTTTTAAGCCCCTAGCAAGTACACTTGCTCTCTTATCGATAAAAGTTTTAGTAAGTTCTTCATGAAGTCGATCTGATAATTTATCTTCTAAAAGTTTAGTTTTTTCAATCCAATAATTTTGATTTTCTGTCCAATTATTTTTATTTGAAACATATGACCAAGTTCTGACATTTGCAATTCTATTTGATAAAGAATCTACATTTCCTTCTAATTTATCTAATTTCATTAGTTGTATACGCATAAAATCATCAGGGATTTTACCCTTTGCATCACTTAAAAATTTGAAAACATTTTCAATGACTTCGTAATGATTGCCATAGGTTTTTTTCACAAAATCTGGAATTTGACAACATTCCCAAAGAAGGCTTAATTTTTTTTCATCAAATTTAACATTTTGAAAATTTTTATCTTTTAAAAAAAATTTTAAAGCTTTTTCATCTTCACATTCATTTATTTTTCTCAACCAACCTTTTTTTGGTTTTTCATCTAATGATTTAGTTAAAGTAAATGGATTATTAAAGTTTAAATTTGAATTCCTCCAAAATAAAAATTGAATTTCACCAAATTTATGATTTTCGAGTAAATCAATTTCTTCTGCACTTATTTCTTTACATTGTCCAGTTATACCAAAGCTGCCATCATTCAAATATCTTCCTGCTCTTCCTGCAATTTGACCAATTTCTGATAAATTAAGTTTTCTTAGTTTTCTTCCATCAAACTTTTTTAAATTTGAGAAATAAACATGATCTAGGTCCATATTAATTCCCATTCCTATGGCATCAGTTGCTACGAGAAAATCTACATCACCTGATTGATATAATTCAACTTGAGCGTTTCTAGTCTTTGGACTTAAAGAGCCCATTACTATGGCAGAACCCCCCTTTTGTCTTCTGATTAATTCTGCTATCGCATAAACTTCTTCCGCTGAAAAGGCTATTATTGCAGTTTTTCTATCTATTCTAGAAATTTTTTTGTGACCTGCATAAGAAAGTTTTGAAAGTCTATTTCTATTAATAAATTCTATATCATCATCTAATTTTGAAATTATATTTTTTATCGTGTTTGAGCCCATTAGCATAGTTAGTTTATTACCTCTTAGATTTAATAACCGATCAGTAAAGATATGACCTCGTTCATGATCAGCGCACATTTGCACCTCATCAACGCCAACAAAATCTAATTGTTTATCAATAGGCATAGATTCTACTGTACAAAGAAAATATCTAGCATTTGTTGGTATAATTTTCTCTTCACCAGTTATTAAGGCAACTTTTTCTAAATCAACTTTCTTTATTACCTTGTCGTAAACTTCCCTCGCGAGTAATCTCAAGGGGAAACCAATCATACCACTATCAAAAGACAACATTGTTTCAATTGCCAAATGAGTCTTACCGGTATTTGTAGGACCAAGAACAGCTGTAATTTTATTTTTCATCATTTCTATCCTTGGTATACTTTTTTTTTTACCTACCAAATGTAGTTGTTCATAAAGAACAAAAATAGACTAAAACATGACCGAATCGGATGGTAAAAAGTTCTCATTTTATTTTAAAAATTTATTCTAACATAAGTTTTAAACACGCAAAACTTTATTTGAATAAATAGTATTTATAATGATAACTTTAAATATATTTAAATTAATCGATAGGAGAAAAATGTTTAAAAAATTACTTAAAAGTTTTGCGATTGTTTTATTCTTGTCTGGTAGTTTTGTAGGAAAAGCTATTTCATCTGAATTAACTTTTTTTACGATTGGCACAGGTGGAACAGCTTATACATATTATCCAGTTGGTGGAATGATAGCAAATGCTATTTCAAAACCTCCAGGTTCTAGGGAATGTGGCAAAGGTGGAAGTTGCGGCGTAGACGGGCTTATAGCTTCTGCAGTATCATCAAGAGGTTCTGTTGATAACGTTAATGCTATTTTATCTGGTTTAAGAAATTCTGGATTTGCACAATCTGATGTAGCTTATTGGGCCTATACAGGTACAGGAACAATGGAAGGTAAAGAGCCTGCTAAAGATTTAAGAACAATAGCAGCTTTATTTGAAGAACATATACATTTAGTGACTCTTAAAGACAGTAAGATAAATTCTGTAAAAGATCTTAAAGGTAAAAGAGTTTCATTGGATGAACCCGGTTCAGGTACATATGTAGATGCATTATTAATTTTAGAAGCAAATGGTCTTTCAGAAAAAGATGTGAAAGCAGAGGCGCTTAAAGGTAATGCTGCAACTGATGCTCTTAGAAATAAGAAGGTTGATGCAATTTTTGTTGTTGCTGGATATCCAACAGGAGCAATTGTTGAACTAGCTTCATCTGTACCAATTAAACTTGTTCCTATTGATGGTGCGGGTGCGAAAAAATTGACTGACAAATATGGTTTTTTTTCGCAAAGCGATATTCCATCAGGAACTTATGAGAATGTAAAAACTACAAGTACGGTAGCGGTTGGTGCTCAATGGTTTACTTCAGCAAAAGAAGATAAAGAATTAATTTACAAAATTACAAAAGCTCTTTGGAATAAGGAGTCGCGTAAATTAATGGATGTTGGTCATGCTAAAGGAAAAACTATTACACCTGATACTGCCTTATCAGGAGTAGGTGTACCTTTACATCCAGGTGCTGAAAAATTCTATAAAGAAGCAGGCCTACTTAAATAAAAATAAATAATTAAAACCCTGGATTAAAAGTCCAGGGTTTTTTTATGGAAAATTCAAAAAAAAATATTGATTTTGAGGCAATAGAAAAAAAATATGACCCTCAATTATCTTTTAGAGAACTTGGCTCAAAAATAAATATTGTAATAATTACGTTGTTAGTTTCAATGTCTGTTTATCATTTTTGGGCATCAGGCTTTGGTTTAGTTCGTGAAGTTTTGCATAGAGGAATTCATATTTCTTTTGTAATAGGTTTAGTTTTTTTTCTTTTTAGCTGGAAAAGAAAAAAAAATTCAAGTTTTTTTAGTTTTCAAAATGTGGATTTGATAGATTATATTTTTGCATTTTTAGCTGTATCATCAGCATTATACTTACCATTGTTACCACCTGAGATTTTAGCTCAAAGAGTAGGCAATCCAGAAACTATAGATGTATTTATGGGTTCAATTTTAATTGTTTTAACACTAGAAGCTACTCGAAGGTCTGTAGGACCTACATTGCCCTTGATAAGTATAATTTTTATTTTATTTGCAATTTTTGGACCATATGCACCAGGCGCTCTAAAACATGGGGGAACTTCCTGGTTAGGTTTTGTAAATCATATTTATATCACAAATCAGGGTGTTTATGGAATAGCTGTGGGGGTAATGGCTCAGTATGTATTTTTATTTATCCTTTTTGGAGTTTTAGCCACTAGGGTTGGGTTAGGAAAATTGTTTATTGATTTATCTATGTTAATTGCAGGAAAATTTTCAGGCGGACCTGCAAAAGTTGCAATTTTTTCATCAGCATTTATGGGAACAATATCTGGATCATCTATAGCAAATACTGTTACTACAGGATCTCTTACCATACCTGCAATGAAAAAAGTTGGGTATCCTTCCCATTTTTCAGGAGCTGTTGAAGCTGCATCTTCTACAGGTGGTCAGATAACTCCACCAATTTTAGGAGCTGCAGCTTTTATTATGGTTGAATACTTGGAAATTCCTTTAAGGGATATTTTAGCAGCAGCACTTATTCCCGCTCTACTTCATTATTTTGGAATTTTTATCATGGTGCATCTTGAAGCAAAAAAACTTGGTTTAAGAGGTTTGAGACAGGAAGAAATGCCTAACTTATTAAAAGTTATAAAAGATAATTGGTTATCACTCTTACCTTTGATTATTTTAGTGTATTTTATTCTAAGCGGACGCACGCCTGACTTTGCTGCTATTTATGGAATCATTTCATGTATTACTATAGGTTTTATTAAACCAAAAGATAGGTTAACTCTAAAAGACCTTTGGAATTGTCTAGCATCAGGTGCAAAAAATACTTTAGCAGTTGGTGCTGCTGCAATTTGTGTTGGAATTATAGTTGGTGTTGTAACTTTGACTGGAGTGGGTTTTAGGTTGGGTTTTGTAGTTATTCAGACTGCGGGAGATATAAGTAATTTTTTTTCAAATATTTGGCCAATATCTTTTTTTTCATTTGAGGATTTGAGATTATTTTTTTCTTTAGTTTTAATAGCAATTTCTTGTATTATAATGGGTGCAGGAATACCGACTACGGCTACTTATATAATTCTTGTTGCAGTAGCTGCACCTGCACTTGCACAACTTGGTATTGAACCTTTAGTTGCACATTTTTTTGTTTTTTACTATGGAGTTCTAGCTGATATTACACCACCTGTTGCTTTAGCTGCATATGCAGCCTCGGGTATAGCTAAATCAAATCCTTTTAAAACTGGAAATACTGCTTTTAGATTGGGTATTGCTAAAGCATTAGTTCCATTTGTATTTGTTTATTCACCTTCTTTACTATTAATAACCGGTGAGTTTCAAACTAATCAATTAATTATAACGCTTATTGGAACTTTAATTGGTATTGCCTTAATTGGAATCGCTTTTAGTGGATATTGGTTTCGGCCACTCATGAAATATGAGCAAATTATTATCGGTATAGGGTCTTTATTTTTTGTTGCTCCTGGTACGGGTTCTATGATTATTGGTTTATTGATTGTGTTGCCAATGTTATTTTTACAACTTTATAAAAAAAACTAACCACCTGGCCCTAATTGTGAGGGTTTAATCTTTAAAATCTTCCATACACCTGAAGCTGAAGTAATAATTTTATTGTTACATTTCAATTCACAAAACAAAAAGACTAATGATTTTGTTTTTTTTTGAATTTTCACATGACCTAAAATTTCATCTCCTATCTTAGATGTTCCTATAAATTTCAGATCTAGTGAAATTGTTACACAAGGAGCATTGTCAGCGGCTCTGTGTGCTGCTGTCCCCGCCCCAGCATCTATCAGGGCTGATAGATATCCTCCATGTGTTATACCAGCGGCATTTAAATGATTTTCATTAATTATAGATTTGAATTCATATTCATTTTCGGAAATACTTCTAAACATAACACCTCCATTATGTTTCATAAATCCTTGTTTTAAACTAATTTGTTCAAATTTTTCAGACATTTTTTTTTATAATACAAAAGTTAAAATTAATAAAATTATAAAAATAATTAAAAAAAAATATATTACAGACATTTGAAGAGAGACTTTCATTAACCATTTTAACATATTAATCCTTAGTTTTGGTGCGCCTGCTAGGAGTCGAACCCAGAACCTCCTGGTCCGTAGCCAAGCGCTCTATCCAGTTGAGCTACAGGCGCATTTATAATTTTATTTAATTATAGTATATTAATTTTTAGTGTATTTTAATTATAAGACAAATCTAAAATTTTATGACTGATAAATCAAATGAAGTAGTCATTGTAAGTGCAATTAGAACACCAATAGGTAGTTATAAAGGGTCATTAAAAAATATAAGCTCTCATCAACTTGGATCCATTGTGATTAAAGAGGTTTTAAAAAAATCTAAATTTGCTAAAAATGAGATTGATGAAGTAATATTTGGCCAAGTATTGACAGCTGGTGTGGGGCAAAACCCAGCTAGACAAGCAGCAATAAATGCTGGTATTCCAATTTCAAAACCTGCGCATGTAATTAATCAAGTATGTGGGTCTGGACTTAGAGCAGTTATATCAGGTTATCAATCTATTAAATTAGGAGACTCATTGAATGTAATCTCCGGAGGGCAAGAAAATATGTCAATTGCTCCACACTCAATTTTTTTTAGAGACCAAAAAAAAATTTCAGAAGATAAATTATTAGATACAATGATCAATGATGGATTGATGGATGCATTCAATAATTATCATATGGGTGTAACGGCAGAAAATATTGCAAAAAAATTCAATATATCAAGACAAGAACAAGATGAATTTGCTTTAAGTTCCCAAAAAAAAACAAAAACTGCTATTCTAGAAAATAAATTTAATGATGAGATAATTAAGATAAACAATAAAGGTAATATTTTTGATAGAGATGAACATCCAAGAACTCAATTAAAATTGTCTGATTTAGAAAAATTAAAAACAGTCTTTCAAGAAAATGGAACTGTTACACCTGGTAATTCTTCAGGAATTAATGATGGTGCTGCTGCTTTATTATTAACAACTTTAGAACAAGCAGAAAAAAAATCCATCAAACCATTGGTAAAAATTGTATCATGGGCTTCGGTCGGAGTGGATCCTACCTTAATGGGTTTAGGACCTATAAATGCTGTTCGTGAAGCTATTAAAAAAGCAAAATGGAGTTTAGATGAAATTGATTTATTTGAAATTAACGAAGCTTTTGCTGCTCAGAGTATAGCAGTAATTCGTGAACTAGATATTGATCAAAAAAAAGTAAATGTTAATGGTGGAGCAATTGCCCTTGGTCATCCTATTGGTGCTTCAGGTGCAAGAATACTTGTGACTTTAATACATGAAATGAATAGGAAAAAAAAAGATAAAGGTTGTGCAACACTTTGTATAGGTGGAGGAATGGGTATAGCTCTGTGCGTCGAGAGAATTTAGGAATTAATTTTTCCGTATTTCTCTTCTAGTAAAATTTTTTGTATCCATATTTTAGCATCTATATATGAGCTAACTTTTGGTTGAATAAGTGTTTTTAATAACTTTTTAATCATTTTTTGAGTATTAAAATAAAGAGTGTCTAAAAATTGAACAGAATGTGTTAAAATTAGCAATTAACTATATTTTTATAGTGTATAAGACATAAAAAATGACAGAAAAATTATTAGTTCCTGACATTGGTGATTTTGAAAATGTTGAGGTAATCGAATTACTTGTAAAAGAAGGTCAAGAAATAAAAAAAAATGATCCAGTAGTCACCATAGAAAGTGATAAATCTAGCGTTGAAATTCCATCAATCTTTTCAGGAAAAATTGAAACTATTTCAGTAAAAGTTGGAGATAAAGTTTCAAAAGGAGATTTACTTCTTGAAATATCAAACTTTAATCAAACTTCCCAATTATCCAGTGAAGTTCCAAAAAATACTGAAAATTTAATTCAAGAAGCTGAAAATTCTTTAAAAAAACAAGAACAAAAAAAAACAAATCAAAATATTAAAAAAGAAAAACGAGAGATAATTCAAGTTATAAATGAAGGAGATATTGATCCATTAGAAACAAGTGAATGGCTAGAGTCTCTTTCAGCAGTTATGCAAAAAGACGGCAATCAGAGAGCACACTATTTAATTAAAGAACTTATCAATAAGGCTTACATGGAAGGTGCTAATATTCCTTATACCCAAAATACACCTTATATAAATACAATTCCAGTAGGTGAGGAAAAAAAATCAAATGGGGATCAGAATATAGAAAGAAGAATTAGATCATTAATAAGATGGAATGCCGCTGCGATGGTAGTAAGAGCTAATAAAAAATTTCCTGAACTAGGAGGTCATATTGGAACATTTGCATCTGCTGCCACTCTTTATGATGTTGGTATGAATCATTTCTGGAGAGCGAAGAATAATAAATTTGGTGGTGATTTAATTTATTTTCAAGGTCATAGTGCACCAGGTATGTATGCTAGAGCTTTTCTTGAAGGTCGACTCACTGAAAAACAATTAGATAGTTTTAGGCAAGAAGTTAATCCTGGTGGCTTATCATCTTATCCGCATCCTTGGTTGATGCCAAACTTTTGGCAATTTCCAACAGTCTCAATGGGATTAGGTCCAATGCTGGCAATTTATCAAGCTAGGTACATGAAGTATTTAATAAACAGGGGACTTATTAAAGATGAGGGCAGAAAGGTATGGGCTTTTTTAGGTGACGGAGAGATGGATGAACCGGAGTCTTTAGGTGCTATTGGTTTAGCCGCTAGAGAAAATTTAGATAATTTGATATTTGTAGTTAATTGTAATCTTCAAAGATTGGATGGACCAGTTCGAGGTAATGGAAAAATCATACAAGAGTTAGAAGGAATTTTTAGAGGAGCAGGTTGGAATGTTATCAAAGTAATTTGGGGTTCATACTGGGATCCATTATTAGCAAATGATAAAACAGGTCATTTAATAAAAACAATGAATGAAACTGTTGACGGTGAATACCAAGCAATGAAAGCAAGAGATGGTGCTTATGTTAGAGAAAAATTTTTTGGCAAATATCTAGAGACCAAAGAACTTGTATCAAGTTTGTCGGATAAAGATATTTGGAGATTGAACAGAGGAGGACATGACCCACATAAAGTATTTGCAGCTTATGATAAGGCATCAAAAAATGTTGGGAGTCCTACAGTAGTAATTGCAAAAACTATTAAAGGTTATGGTATGGGTAAAAGTGGAGAAAGTGTTAACACCACGCACCAAACAAAAAAACTAGATATAGACGATTTAATGTACTACAGAGATAGGTTTGACGTACCGTTAACGGATCAACAGGTAAAAAATATTGAGTATTACAAACCTGATCAAAATTCTACTGAAATCAAATATCTCAAGGAAAGAAGACTTCAATTAGGGGGCTTTATACCTGAAAGAACTTCTTATGCAAAACCAATTAAGGCTCCTCCAAAAGATATTTTCGATAACATGAAAGAATCTACAGGACAAAAAGAAATGTCCACCACTATGGCTCTAGTTCGAATGCTTACAAATCTTTTGAGGGATAAAAATGTTGCCCAAAGATTAGTACCTATCATTCCTGATGAGGCAAGAACTTTTGGTATGGAAGGTTTCTTTCAAAAGATTGGCATATATGCTCATGAGGGACAAAAATATGAACCTGAAGACTCTGCACAACTAAGTTCATATAGGGAGGAAAAAAGTGGACAAGTTTTGGAGGAAGGTATTAATGAGGCAGGCGCAATGTCTTCATGGATTGCTGCAGGAACTTCGTACACTAATCATGATATTGAGATGATTCCTATTTATCTTTTTTACTCTATGTTTGGTTTTCAAAGGATAGGAGACTTTGCATGGGCAGGTGCAGATAGTCAATCTAGAGGATTTTTAATTGGTGCTACGGCTGGTAGAACAACTTTAGCTGGTGAAGGACTGCAACACCAAGATGGTCATAGTCATCTTTTGGCATCCACAATTCCAAACTGTATATCTTATGATCCAACTTTTCACTATGAACTAGCAGTTATTTTTAGAGATGGATTAAAAAGAATGCATGAAAAAAAAGAAAATATTTTTTATTACATTACGACTATGAACGAAAACTATCCTCATCCTGCAATGCCAAAAGATAAGTCTTGTGAAGAAGGAATTTTAAAAGGAATGTACAAAATAAAAGAATTTAATAAGTATAAAAAAACAAAAATTCAATTTTTAGGATCTGGAACAATATTAAGAGAAATGATAGCAGGTGCTGAAATACTTCAAAAAGAATATCAGATAGATAGTCAGATTTGGAGTGTAACTAGCTTTAATGAACTAAGAAGAGATGGCTTAGAGGTTGAAAGATATAATCTTTTAAATCCGGATAAAGAACCCAAAAAATCTTATGTTGAAAAATGTTTAGGCAAAACGGAAGGCCCAATTTTAGCTGCGTCTGATTATATGAGAATGAACTCTGATCAAATTAGACCGTATACAAATAAAAGTTTTTATTCTTTAGGCACAGATGGATTTGGGCGGAGTGATACAAGAAAAAATTTAAGGAAATTTTTTGAAGTTGATAAGGAACATGTTGTTACTTATGGATTAAGTGTGTTAGCGAAAGAGCAATTAATAGCCTCAAAATATGCGAAAGAAGCTATTAAAAAATACAAGATTGACACAAACAAACCAATGCCAACAAAGATATAATGTCAGAAATTGAAATTAAAGTACCAAATATTGGAGATTTTAAAGATGTAGAGGTAATAGAAGTTTTAGTTTCAGAGGGTCAAACATTAAAAAAAAATGATCCTTTAATAACAATAGAGAGTGATAAATCTAGTGTAGAAATTCCATCGAATTTTGATGGAAAGATCAAAGCCTTAAAAATAAAAGTAGGAGATAAAGTTTCTGAGGGTGATTTAATATTAACTTTAGAAAATATATCTAAAACAAAAGAAGAAGATGATCAAAAGCCAGTAATTAAAAAAGAGATCAAAAAAACACAGATTATCGATCCAAAAGTCCAAAAGATCGTAACTAATCAAAATAATGTTTTAAATATATCATCTGCAAGTCCAAAAGTTCGAAAATTTGCTAGAGAACTAGGTGTGGATATTATGCAAGTTAAAGGCAGTGAACGTGGGGGTAGGGTTATTGAGAGTGATATAAAATTGTTTGTTGCTTCGAAATCGAATAATCCAGTTAATAATGAGAATAAAAATAAAGATAAGATCAAACAAGAATATCCCCACTCAGAGTTTGGAGAAATAGAAATAAAAGATATACCAAGAGTTAAAAAATTATCATCAAAATATTTAATGAATTCTTGGACAAATATTCCTCATGTAACTAATCATGATGAAGCAGATATTACTGAACTAGAAGAATTCAGAACAACCTTAACGGATATATATACTGGTGAAAAAAAGAAGATTACACCTTTGGCTTTTATCATCAAAGCTTTGACTGCATCATTAAAAAAATTTCCTAATTTTAATAGTTCAATTGATGATATTGAAGAAGGAAAAATGACGGTTAAAAAATATTTTCATATTGGAATAGCTGTAGATACCCCACATGGTTTAATGGTTCCAAAACTTAGAAATGCAGATAATAAAAATATTAATCTCATAAGTTCTGAACTTAAAAAATTAAGTGATCAATGTAGAAATCTAAAAATCGATAAAAAAGAATTGTTCGGTGGATCTATGACAATAACAAGTTTAGGTGGTATTGGTGGATCATTTTTCACCCCGATTATAAATTTTCCTGAAGTTGCAATTTTAGGAGTTGGTAGATCTGAAAAAAAACAAGTTTTTTTAGATGGTAAATTTGTTACAAGAACAATGTTGCCTTTATCATTGTCCTATGATCATAGGATTATTGATGGAGCAGAAGCAGCACGTTTTAATAATGAGTTGAAAGAAAATTTAGGAAAAAACTTTGCTTATAAATTAGCAATCTAAATAAAGCTATGTCAAAAACTGTTTCATTATTCAGTGCACTTTTATGTACATTTATTTGGGGTACTACGTTTATTGCTCAAGATACCGGTATGGATGATATAGGTCCATTCACTTTTAATGCAGTAAGATTTTTTGTTGGTTTTTTAGCAATTGTTCCTTTTGCTTTTATTTTTGAAGTAAAAAAATTTGAGTCAGAATTCAGATTAGACTTTAAAACATTCGCTATTCTCTCTTTTTTAATAGGTTTATCTCTTTTTTTAGGCTCTGCCTTACAACAGGTTGCTTTACTTTATACAGACGTAGCTAATGCAGCTTTTTTTACTATTTTTTATGTTCCCATGGTGCCAATAATAATTTTTTTATTTAAAAAAAAGTCAATACACTGGAGTGTGTGGCCGTCTGTAGTATTATGTTTGATAGGTGGTTATCTTTTAACAAATTTTTATGACGCAACTGTAAGGCTTGGAGATACTCTTGTCGTATTAGGAGCTTTGTTTTGGAGTACACATATTATTTTTACTGGAATTATAGTAACAAAATATAATTTACCCTTAACTTTAGGTGCAATCCAAACTTTATTAGTAGCTATATTTTCTTTCATAATTGGATTAATTTATGAAGAATTTGTAATTGAAAATATTTTAAACGAATTAGACTCAATTTTATATGCAGGAATTTTATCTGGAGGTTTTGCTTTTGTCTTACAAATTTACGCTCAAAAGAATATTTCACCTGCTCCAGCAGCAATAATTTTTTCTTTAGAAGGAGTCTTTGCAACTGTAGCTGCTTGGTTTTTGTTAAATCAAATATTAGGAATTAATAACTTATTAGGATGTTTTTTTATATTAAGTGGTGTCTTGTTATCTCAATTATTGCCTTTAGTAAAAAGAAGAGTTTAGATATAAATTATTGATAATAAGATTAACCCAATTAATATTCTATAAAAAACAAAAATCTTTAATGAAAATTTATTTATATAATTTAAAAAAAATTTTACTGTCAAATAAGAAAATAAAAAAGAAAAAATTATTGCAATAATAATCAAAGTATTAATTTCTATTGCCTCACTAGGTATATCCCATAATCCAAGAAAACTTGCCCCGGATAGAGCAGGTATTGAAAGCAAAAATGAAATTTTACCTGAATCAACTCTATTAAAATTTAAAATTCTTGCAGCAGTCATAGTAATTCCTGCTCTACTAACTCCAGGTATTAATGCAAGTATTTGAAATAATCCAATAAAAATAATTGACCTTACATCGAGATTTGTGAAAATATTTTTGTCAATTTTTCTTTGATCGGCAAAGTATAAAATAATTCCAAAAAATAAAGTAGTCCATGCTATAATTTTAATATTTCTTAAATGATAAATTAATTCAGTTGAATATAAAATGTATCCAAAAAGGATAAGTGGTATAGAGCCAATTATGATTAGTTTTAATAATTTTTGATTATGTTTAAGGTCAAATAATTCTTTCCTAAAAAAAAATATAATTGCTAATAAAGAGCCTAGATGTAAACTTATGTCTATTAGTAGTGAACTTGCCTTAAGATCATACAGACTAGACACTAAAATTAAATGAGCTGATGAACTTATTGGTAAAAATTCAGAAATTCCTTGGATTGCAGATAAAATGAGAATTTCTATAAAATCTTGGAACATATAAGTGTCGTAACTTAAAAAATATCCTTTTAAAACAATTCGATTTAATCATATTAGATATGCAAAAATTAAAATTTCTATATTTTTAGCTCTTTTTAATATAATATAGGTCATAAATACTGACCTAAATAATTCTTTTACAATAAAAAACAATGTATATTTTGCCCTGATTCTTAAAAAAATATGACTGATAAAATGCTAAAATTTGTAAAAATAGGTCAACAGACTCCACCTAAAAGAGCAGTTGATAAAAGAAAAAATGACTTTAACGAAATTTATGATGATTTTATAAAACAAAAAGCTGAAGATCAATCAAGCAGATGTTCTCAATGTGGAGTACCATTTTGCCAAGTCCATTGCCCCCTAAGTAATAATATCCCTGATTGGTTAAAATTAACTGCTGAGGGTAGATTAAAAGAAGCTTACGAATTATCTCAAAGCACAAATAATATGCCTGAAGTTTGTGGGCGAATTTGTCCCCAGGATCGTCTTTGTGAGGGCAATTGTGTTATTGAACAGTCAGGACATGGGACGGTAACAATTGGATCTGTAGAAAAATATATAACAGATAATGCATGGGAGCAGGGATGGGTTAAACCGATAGAGGTAAAATATGAAAAAAATCAATCTGTTGGTATTATTGGTGCAGGACCTGCAGGTTTGGCAGCAGCAGAACAATTAAGGAAGAATGGATACAAAATTACTATCTATGATCGCTATGACCGTGCAGGAGGTTTATTGATTTATGGTATTCCAAATTTTAAATTAGAAAAACATGTGGTGGAGAGACGGACTAAGCTTCTTAAAGATGGTGGCATAGAATTTGTACAAAATTTTGAAGTCGGTAAAGATGCTACTTTAGAACAATTAAGAAAAAAACATGATGCAATCTTAATTGCAACAGGCGTATACAAACCAAGAGAGATAAATTTGCCTGGAAGTGATTTAGAAAATATTTTTCCAGCAATGGAATTTTTAACAGCTTCTAATAAGAAAGGTTTAGGAGATGAAGTTGAACTATTTGATAAAGGAATATTAAATGCTGAGGGAAAAGATGTTGTTGTTATAGGAGGTGGTGATACTGCTATGGACTGCGTTAGAACTTCAGTCAGACAGAACGCTAAATCAGTCAAGTGTCTTTATAGACGAGACAAAGAAAATATGCCAGGTTCAGCAAGAGAGGTAGCTAATGCTGAAGAGGAAGGAATTGAATTTGTTTGGCTATCCAGTCCAAAAGAATTCAAGGGTACTAATAAGATTGAGAAATTAATTGTTGATCAAATTCAACTAGGAGAACCTGATGACTCAGGAAGAAGGAGACCAGTAATCAAAAATGGTTCAGAATTTGAAATTAAAGCCGATATGGTAATTAAGGCTCTTGGATTTGATCCAGAGGATTTGCCATGCCTATTTGACTCAAAAGAATTACAGGTAACTAAATGGGGAACTTTAAAAACAAACTTTGATACTATGGAAACAAATATAAAAGGTGTTTTTGCTGCAGGAGATATAGTAAGAGGTGCGTCACTTGTAGTGTGGGCTATTAAAGATGGTAGGGACGCTGCAACTGCGATGAAAACTTATCTAGAAGATATTGAATTAAAAAAAACGAAAGTAGCATAATGATTAATTATAAAAAGAATCTTAAATTATTGACTGAAAATCATGTTTACTCAAAAGAAATGGAGCATGATGCATGTGGCGTTGGTTTAATTGCTTCAACGGAAGGGAAGAAATCTAGGGAAATTGTTGAACATGGAATTCAAGCTTTAAAAGCCGTATGGCATAGAGGAGCTGTTGATGCAGATGGAAAAACAGGTGATGGCGCAGGTATACATGTGGAAATTCCTAAAGATTTTTTTATTGAAAAAATTGAAGTGACTGGTCACGATTATGATAACTCTGAAATTTGTGTTGGTATGATTTTTCTTCCAAGAAATGATTACTCAGCTCAAGAAAGTTGTAAAACTATTGTTGAAAGTGAATTAACAAAAAATAATTTTAGTATATATGGTTGGAGACAAGTTCCAGTCAATCCAAAAATTCTAGGTGAAAAAGCATTTCAAACAATGCCTGAAATAATTCAGGTATTGTTTAAATCCAATGAATCAAATTTGTTAGATAAAAATCTAGAAAGAAAAATATATGAAACTCGTAAAAAAATAGAAAATAAAGCTTTCGAGATGTCACTAAATGATTTTTATATTTGTTCAATTAGTTCTAAATCAATTATTTATAAAGGATTATATCTTGCTGAGGCTATATCTGATTTTTATTTAGATTTAAAAGATAAAAGATTCATATCAAGATACGCAATTTTTCACCAAAGGTTTTCCACAAATACAGCTCCAAGCTGGAGTTTAGCTCAGCCTTTTAGAGCAATAGCTCATAATGGAGAAATTAATACTTACAAAGGTAATAAGAATTGGATGAAAGTTCATGAGCAAGAAATGAGCAGCCCTCTTTTTGATGATGTAGAAAACTTAAAGCCAGTCATTCAAAAAGGCGTTTCAGATTCAGCAGCTCTAGATAATGTTTTTGAATTATTAAATAAATCTGGTCAGCCCGCACCTTTAGCAAAATTAATGTTAATACCAGATGCTTGGTCAAAAAAAAACAAAACTCTTCCTAAAAGCCACCAACAACTTTTTAATTTTTTAAATAGCACAATGGAACCATGGGATGGTCCTGCTGCTTTAGCAGGCACAGATAATGAATGGGTTATTGCCGCGAATGATAGAAATGGACTAAGACCTTTGAGATATGCAATTACAAAAGATAAGATGCTTTTTGCTGGATCTGAGACAGGAATGATAAAATTGAATGAAAAAAAGATTTTATCTAAAGGAAGATTAGGTCCTGGTGAAATTATTGGTGTCAGAATAGAAAAAGGAAAAATTTTTTCAAATGATCAGATAAAAGATTATTTAGCAAAAGAATATAAACATTTTAATTCACAAATCGTTGATTTAGATGAAAAACTTTCAATTTCAAATGAGCAATTTAATTTTGAGGGTGAAGATCTAAGGAGAAGACAATATACTTTTGGAATAAGTTTAGAAGATTTGGAACTTATTTTACATCCAATGGCAGAAGATGCGAAAGAAGCAACAGGTTCTATGGGAGACGATACTCCTTTAGCAGTATTGTCTGATAGGTATAGGCCACTCTATCACTTTTTTAGACAAAATTTTAGCCAAGTAACTAATCCTCCAATTGACTCATTAAGAGAAAATAAAGTAATGAGTTTAAAGACTAGATTTGGAAATTTAGGGAACATTTTAGATTTTAACACCTTAACTGAAGAAAATATTTATGTTTTAAATAGTCCAATTTTATCTAATTCACAATTTAACAAATTTATAAATTTCTTTGGTAAAAATTCTATTAATATTGATTGTACTTTTTTTGAGAATGACAATCTTGCAAATTCTATAAAAAAAATTCAAAAAGAAGCAGAAATTGCAGTTAGACAAGGAGTAACACAACTTATTCTTAGCGATAAGGATCTTTCAACTAACAAATTGCCAATGCCAATGTTGTTGTGTGTAGGAGCTATCAACAATCATTTAATTGAAAAAAAATTAAGAGGATATGTTTCCATTAATGTTCAATCTGGTGAAGCTTTAGATACTCATTCATTTGCAACATTGATAGGTGTTGGTGCCACTACAGTTAATCCATATTTAGCTTTTGATAGTTTATACAACAGACATTCAAAAAAACTTTTTGGTCAATATAGCTTTGATGAGTGTGTACAAAGATATATAAAGTCAGTAAATGCGGGGCTTTTAAAGATAATGTCTAAAATGGGCATTTCAGTTTTAAGTTCTTATAGAGGTGGTTGTAATTTTGAAACTGTTGGACTAAGCAGAACAGTTGTTAATGATTATTTTCCGGGTGTTACATCAAAAATTTCTGGAATTGGTCTAGTTGGTATTGAAAAAAAAATCAGAGAAATTCATAAAGAGGCATTTGAAAGTACTGAAACAGTATTACCAATAGGTGGTATTTATAGATACAGAAAAAATGGTGAAACGCATCAATATCAAGGCAGGCTTATACATTTATTACAGAGTGCAGTAGGATCAAATTCTTATGAAGCTTATAAAAAATATGCTGAGGGTATATATAATTTGCCACCAATAAATCTAAGAGATTTAATAAATTTTAGAAAAAAGAAATTAGGCCCTTCCATAAAATTATCAGAGGTTGAACCTTTAGAAAAAATTTTAAGGAGATTTGGTAGTGGGAGTATGTCTCATGGAGCATTATCTAAGGAGGCACATGAAACTTTAGCAATCGGTATGAATAGGATTAAAGGAGC
>CACOQC010000020.1 GCA_902629215.1 uncultured Pelagibacteraceae bacterium
CAAGCATTTCCTATAGCCATACCTGGAATGGGAAATTATTTGGTTGGAATATTTAAAGATACACCTCTTTTATCAACAATTGGTGTAGCGGAATTATTCCATGCAGCCACAGCAGTTGGTGGTTATAATTATAGATATTTAGAACCTTATACTTTAGTAGGTATTATATTTTTAACATTATCGATACCTGCAGCTATGTGGGTTAGAAAACTTGAAAGAGATGTTAATATATCTCAAGGAAAAATTAAGAAATAAGCTATGGCCAAAAATAATACAGATGAAATTATAGTTAAGTTTGATGAAGTAACCAAACAATACGGTGATCTAGTCGTATTAGATAAACTTAATCTTGAAATTAAAAAAAATGAAATGGTGTCAATTATAGGCCCATCTGGTTCAGGAAAAACAACAGTGTTAAGAGTTTTAATGACTTTGGAAAAGATAAATGGAGGGGTAATCCATTTAGATGGAGAACCTTTAACACACATGGATTCAAATGGAAGCATGGTTGAGGCAAATGAAAAATATTTAAGAGAGAGAAGATCAAAAATAGGTATGGTGTTTCAACAATTTAATTTGTTTCCACATATGACAGCTTTACAAAACTGCATTGAAGCTCCAGTTGAGGTATTAGGCATGAAGAAAGAAGAGGCAGAAGAAAGAGCTTTAGAATTATTAGAACTTGTTGGTTTGACAGATAAGAAAGATCAACACCCAAGTAGATTGTCGGGTGGTCAACAGCAAAGAGTAGCCATTGCAAGAGCACTTGCTATGAGACCTAAAGTAATGCTTTTAGATGAAATTACCTCAGCGTTAGATCCAGAAGTTGTTGGAGAAGTTTTGAATGTTATTAGATCTTTAAATAAAGAACATAATTTAACTATGATAATGGTTACCCATCAAATGGGTTTTGCTAGAGAAATATCTGATAGAGTATGTTTTTTTAATGAAGGAAAAATTTTTGAACAAGGACCTCCCGAACAATTATTTGGGGATCCTCAAAATGAGAGAACGAAACAATTTCTGCACGCAGTGCTTGATGCGAATTAATTCATTGAATTTAATAATCTAAACAAAGAAGCAAAAATTCCATAACCTGAAAGCTCAATTGCAAGAACAATAATGATAATTAGAATTAAATTTTTATTCATCTAGTAAATACAAAAAGTAATAGCAATATCCAAAAAAAAGCGTAATAAAAATAAATGTATTTTTTTGTGAAGTTGTAAGTAATAGGGTTATGTACTTTTTTAGTTTTTTTTCTTTTTTTAGTCATCTGCGTGAACTTTTTCATCCTTTTCATGTTTTTCTTGTGCAGCAATCGTGTATTTTGCAACTGGCCTAGCCATTAATCTTTTTAAACCAATTGGTTCTGCAGTGTCTAAACAGTAACCATAAGTATCTTCTCTAATTCTTGCTAAAGCTTTGTCAATTTCTGAAATTAATTTAATTTGTCTATTTATAGCTTTCATTTCTACATTTTTTATCTGTGTATGAACTTGCCTGATCAACAATGTCAGCTGAGATACTATTATCGTCCATACTCCCATTGTATAGAGCTTCGTTGTTTGATTTAATTAATTCTTTTTTCCATTCCTGAAGTTTCATTCTGAAAAAAACCTTATGCTTTTCACACATATATTTCTCTGTATCTTTTGGAATATAAGTTTTAGATATTTTAATTGGACCTTTAGCTATCTCTTTAGTCTTTGCAACTTTTACAACTTTTGGCTTACTAGGAGTTTTAACTTTTTTTGAAACTTTTTTTTAACTTTAGTAGTCTTAGGCATAATTCGTTTTTGAATTCGAGGCAGTATATTCAGCAAATTGTTAGTGTCAAGCTAGCTGAATTATTGTAAATATTTAACAATAATGAGTATTTATAACAAAAATATAAATAACATATTTTTTATTTTCCTAATTTCACATTTAATTATTTGGACAGTGATTCCATCTATAACTAATAATAATTTACCTCTAGATACAATAGAGGCATTAGCTTGGGGCAGTAATCTTGATTGGGGATTTAATAAACACCCTCCTATGAGTGCTTTTTTTTCAGAATTATTTTTTAATATTTTTGGATCACAAGACTGGGCATATTATTTGTTAAGCCAATTATTTGTAATAATTAGTTTTTTTTATGTTTTTAAATTTGCTGATGAAATTTTTAAAGACAGGTTACTAAGTTTAATATCTATATTTTTACTTGAGGGAATATATTTTTTTAATTTCACAACTCCCGAATTTAATGTCAATGTATGTCAATTACCATTTTGGTCATTAACAGTTTATTATTCTTGGCAAGTATATAATAGAAAAGATATTAGATTTTTAGATTGTTTTTTAGTTGGTTTATTTGGTGCCATTGGATTTTTATCTAAATATTTATTTGCTTATCTATTGTTATCAATTTTTATTTTATTTATTTATTTGTTTCTAAAAAAAGAAAAAAAATTTGATTTCAAATATGTGATAATTATTGAAATTTTTGTCGTTCTTTTAGTACCCCACATTATTTGGCTATTTCAAAATGATTTTATTACAATTTTTTATGGTCTTAAAAGATCAGGCCTAGAAAATACAAATATTTTTGATCATATTAAATTTCCAACCATATTTCTTTTTAAACAGATTGGAATTCTAATACCTTTTTTTATTTTGAATCGGTTACTGATTAAAAATATTAAATTTAAAATTAATCTTAAAGACAAAAAATTGATATTTTTAATTTTTATTAATTTGGTACCAATAATTTTAATTTTTATAACATCATTGATTATAGGTTCAAAAATTAGAACTATGTGGATGACACCCTTTTATTTATTTTTTGGAGTTATGAGTGTTTATTTATTTCAATCTAGAATTAATACAAAAAAAATTAAATCATTCCTTTATTGTTTCTTATTTTTATTTTTTTTTATCTCCAACACTTTATGCTTACATTTCAGTTTCAGAAACCGACAAAAGGACAGATTATCCTGGTAAAGAGATTGCCAAAAAAGTTCAATTAGTTTGGGATCAAGATTTTAATGAAGAAATAGAATTTGTAATTGGAAATGAATGGAAAGCAGGAAATCTTTCTTATCATCTAAAATCAAGACCTAAATGGGAAGGATTTATTACTGATGATATATTTAATATTGCTGATGAATATCTTTGTATTGATGATGTTTGTATTGGGACTTATAAATAAGATCTATGAGCAATTACGACACTATTGTTGATTTTATCAATAATTCTCCTAAAACAGAATTGCACCTCCACATAGAAGGTAGTTTGGAGCCTGAATTGATGTTCAAACTATCAAAAAGAAATAAAATTGAAATTCCATTTAAATCAGTTGACGAAATAAGATCTGCTTATAATTTTACAAACTTAGACTCTTTTTTAAAAATTTATTACGAAGGCTCAAATGTTCTAACTACAGAAGAAGATTTTTTTGATTTGACTTGGGAATATATTTTAAGATGTAAGCAAGACAACATAGTGCATACAGAAATATTTTTGACCCCCAATCTCATTTGCCTAGAGGAGTAAGATTTGAGATTATTATAAATGGTATTTATAAAGCTTTAAAAAAAGCAGAAAAAGATTTTGGAATTACCTCTAAAATTATAATGTGTTTTTTAAGGCATTTAGATGAAGATTCATGTTTTGAAGTATTAAAAGAGGCGTGTAATCATAAAGATAAAATAATTGGAGTAGGATTAGATTCATCTGAAAAAGGTAATCCGCCAAAAAAATTTAAAAAATTATTTGAAGAAGCAATTAAAGAAGGGTTCTTAACAGTTGCACATGCTGGAGAAGAAGGTCCACCCGAATATATTTGGGATAGTTTAGACCAATTAAAAGTAAAAAGAATTGATCATGGTGTTCAATGTTTAAAAGATGAAAAATTAGTTAACAAATTAAAAGACAGCCAAATTCCCTTAACAGTTTGTCCATTATCTAATGTTAAATTATGTGTATTTGATAAACTTGAAAATCATAATTTAAAATTAATGTTAGACAAAGGTTTAAATGTGATGGTCAACTCAGATGATCCTGCTTATTTTGGAGGATATTTAAATAAAAATTTGATTGAAACATCCATGGCTTTAAATCTAAAATTAGATGAAGTTAAGATATTAATTGAAAATTCTTTTAAAGCATCTTTTTTAGATCAAAGAATAAAAGATGAATGGATAAAGAAAATTAATTAATGAAAATTAAAATTTTAATACCTGTATATAATGACTGGCAATCAGTTTTTAAATTACTTGATGAAATAGATCATAATATATCAGAATTAGATCATGAGATATCTGTAACTATAGTTAACGATGCCTCTAATCATGATCGTGATAATGAAAATAGAAATTATCAAAATATCCATTCAATAAAAATATTAAATATGAGAATAAATCAAGGCCATGCTAGATGTATTGCTACGGGATTGAAATATATCTTTAATAAAGAAGATTTTGATTATGTTATTCCAATGGATGGAGATGGAGAAGATAGACCAGAGGAAATTAGAGAGTTCATAAATAAAATTAACAATTCTAATGATAATGCAATAGTTGGACAAAGAATAAAAAGATCTGAGGGATTAATTTTTAAAATTTGCTATCAAATACATAAATTGATCACTTTAACTTTTACTGGGAAATCAATTAAGTTTGGTAATTTTACTTGTTTACCAAAAACAATAGTTGAAAAAATGATTAATGAAAAGGCTACTTGGAATAGTTTTTCAGGTTCTCTGACTAAGATTGAAAATGATATGTTATCTATACCATCTATTAGAGGTTCTAGATATTTTGGACCTTCTAAAATGAGCTTTTTTAATTTGTTAAAACACTCTCTTTCCATAATTAGTGTTTTTAGAAAAACAGTTTTGATTCGTTCAGCTTTATTTATAATCGTTTATATTTTGATGATCAAAAGTAATGCTTCAGTGATAACAGCTGTGCCCTTAATACTATTATTAATAATGATTTATTCAATTTCTAGTTTAGCTTTAAGAGAAAATATGGATGAATTTGATAAGGCCTTATCAAATATAAAAAATATAGATGAGATTAAATAATTAATGTGGAAATTCTTAATTATATTCTTTTTTTTATTATCAAACTATTCTTTTGCTGATTTTAAAAAGATTAAAAAAAAAGCAGTAGTTAATAATCCAGAAATTATTTTCCCAATCCAAAAAGATAAAAAAGGATGCATTAAAGATTTATATGTGAGTCCAGATAAGAACTATGTTTTACCAGTATTAAAAGTCGAAGCACCCTCTGGATACGGACTCGATAATAGATTTGATTATGCCTTGAGTAAATTTGAAGATTTTAGTTTTCCATGTGGTAGTGGAAATATAGAAGCATGTCAAAATGTAAAAAGAGTGATTTTAGAATGGGCAAAAGCTAATGCTGCACAAAGAACAGGACCTTCTGATGGAGAAGGAAGACACTGGAACGATACTTTAACTGTTAATCTTTATATAGCTTCACCAATGATGGCAGCATATTCATTTGCCAAACAAGTTATTGAAGTTACAGAAGCAGAGGACAAAATTATAAAAGATTGGTTTAAAAAGATTGTAAAAAAAAATAAACATTTAATGTATGAATACTCAAACTATAAATCAGGATCTGGTGCAGCTGGTACACCTAAAAGAGCACATAATCATGCTTTATCATCCGCAATGAGCCATATGCAATTAGGAATTTTACTAAATGATAATAAGTTATTTAGAACTGCTTTTAAAAATTTTGAAGCAGCTATAAAATACCAAAGAAAAGATGGAAGTATGCCAATTGAAACAAGAAGGGGTGGAAGGGCAATGTTTTATCAAGCAAGAGCCATGAATGCATTAGCTGTCATTGCTTTGATAGCTGAAAACCAAGGTTATAATATTTGGGATTATGAACATAAGGAAAAAAAATTATCATAACATTGTTAAATTTTTTATAGATTTTACTGAAAATAATGAAATTGTTTTTGAATACGCGAAAAGCATGAAGCATCCAGGACCTGCAAAAAATTATAAAAAACAAGATCTTAATAGTCGATCAAGCAGTAATTGGGGATGGTTATATGCCTATGTATCAAGATTTCCTGATCATGAAAATGTGCAAAGATTAAAAGAATGGTCTCAAGATAAAAGTAAACTTAATAGTTATCAGTGGGATATAGTTCATCATTATTTAAATATTGGTAACAGGCCTTTTGGTTCAGCTTCTTGGACGGTAGTTGAAGCTAACTGTCACCTAACAAAATAAAATGAAAAAAATTATTATTTTAATTTTTATCCTTTTCACGAATAATGTATTTGCTAACCAAGATGAGATAAAAAAAATGGTTTCTAAAAGTGAAAGTTATAATTTAGGGTTAAACAAGAAAGATACTACTATCCAAGGAATTAAACTTAAACCAATTACTAAAATTGAAGCCTTTAAACACTCTGTAAAAAAAAATTATGGTTGGACAAAATATGGAATTAAAGTTGTAGAACCCTCTGATGGATTACCAATTAGATATGGCGATACTTCAATTCGGTTTGAGCTTCGTTATGATGATTGTGGTTTTTTATTTAAGGATGGAAAAGAAAGAGATTGTATTAGATCAACACCTCATCATCGGGTCGAACTAGGCCAAGGTCAGAATTCAGATGTAAGTTTAGGATTTAAACATAAACAAGATTATTGGTACACTGCTTCGTTTTATTTTCCAAAGGAGCACAAATTTTATCGTAAACAATCTGTATTTCAATTTCATTCAAGTGAAGGACCTTATCACCCACCGTTTCATTTAGAAATTTTTCCAAGGGAAGGATTAATGGCTAAAATTAGTACCTCTGAGGGAGTATATGAAGATAGAGAAAATGCCTGTGGAGGAAGTGTTAAGCAAAAAATAAATTATTGTGAAAAAGCGGCACTAGATTATTTAATTATGAGTCCTGATGAGCTTGAGGATAGTTTAGGTAAATGGACTGATTTAGTAATACACGCGAATTGGGATAAACGTGCATCTGACGATAAAAAAAACAAAGGTATGATTGAGCTATTTGTTAATGGAAAAAAAAAATTACATTATGAAGGTCAATCTATGTGGGATGTTGGCTTAACTGTAATGCAATTTGGTATTTATCAAAGTAAAGAAGCAAAAACTTTTAAAGGAAAAACAGGCACATTACAGGAAATGAAAGATACACCTACAGTCATGTTTTATGATGAAATATGGGCTAAAAAGAAGTGTAAAGACCTTGAATTAGAACGATTAGGTTACTCATGCGAAAATTTAGAGAGCCAATCTGATGATGTTACTAGACCTTTCAGTGTATTTAGACATCAACAGCAAGAATATATTGTTATTGTAAAAAATAAAATTGATAAAAATGTTTTAATTAAACTTAGAGGTTTTGATAAAAAAAGTTTGACTGAGCAAGGAATGAAAGAGTGTACCGATAAAAATAAAGAAGGTTGTTATGTTCATTATTCAAGCCAGGTAGCTTTTGGTCAATAAATTAAGTCCTAATAGTTGGTAGACAATAAAAATCAGCAGTATCTATTTTAGAAGAATATTGTCTTCTCATATTCCATTTTTTATGTACCCCAGCACTTGCAAGACTTAAAGTAGATCTTCCGTATCTGTAATTAGTATTATCAATTGATTTCATTAAACTTTTAATTTTTTCATCTTTCTCTGATGAAAATAAATTTTTTCTTCCATCATCATTACGTAATCCTGTAAGCATTACACCTGCTTTTTGATAACGATAACCATTTTTAAAGATACTTTCTAGAATTGAAACTGCAGTTTTAACAGTTTCAATACTGTTGTTTGTTGCAATTGGAAAATCAATTGTTTTTGCATTTGAATAATAACCATAATTTCTTTGAAAAGGACTAGTCCTAACAAAAACTGTAATTGCTTTTGCAACTAGAGACTCTGATCTTATTTTTTCAGATGCATTTAAGCAATAGTTTGCAACTGCTTCTTTTAATTCTTGAAATTTTTCAATTCTTTTACCAAATGATCTTGAAACAACACAACTTTTTCTTTTTGTTTGTGTAGTTTCTAAATTGATACATGGAATACCTCTAAGTTCCATTGCAGTTCTTGAACTTAAAACGTTGGAACACTTTTTGATCCATGTATTAGATTTATTCTTAAGTTGTTTAGCGTTATAAATTCCATTTTTTTGGTAAAATTTTGTCAGTTGTCTACCAACCCCCCATACATCATTAATTTCAATTTTTTCTAAAATTGGATCTAAGTTTTCTATGCCAATTAAACTGGTAACACCTGATTGTTTTTTCTTTGCAATATGATTTGCAACTTTACTTAAAGTTTTTGTTTTAGCAATTCCAATACTAGTTGGAATACCAGTCCATTGTAAAACTGTTTCTCTAATTTCTCTTCCAACTTTTTCAACCTCTGAGTCTGGAAAATTGGATAAATCTATAAATGCCTCATCAATTGAATAAACTTCTATTTCAGTATTAAATCTTTTTAGAGTTCTCATTACTCTTCTAGATAAATCTCCATATAAAGAGTAATTTGATGAAAAAACTTCAACTTTGTTTTTTACAATAATGTCTTTTGCTTTAAAGTAAGGTTCTCCCATTTTGATCCCTAAAGCTTTTGCTTCATTAGATCTTGAAATAATACAGCCATCATTATTAGATAAAACTACAACAGGTTTTTTTCTTATTCTTGGGTTGAACAACCTTTCACAAGAAACATAGAAAGAATTACAATCAACTAAGGCTAGTTTTCTAGTACGTTGAATGGATGACATAAGTTACAACTCCCCAAATAAAAAACATCTTCTTCTTCATTAATTAAAATTCTATTAGAAAAATCTTTAGATCCAGATGTTAGAAATTTTTTATCTCTTTCTTGAACTAAAGTTTTAACTACAAGTTCGTCATGAACGTTTGCAATAACTGTTGAAAAGTTTTTTGGTTTTAAACTTTTATCAACAACCAATAAATCTCCATCGTTAATCCCAACATCTACCATAGATTTTCCCTGAACTCGGATGATGAAAGTAGCTGGAACGTTTTTGATTAAATGCATGTTCAGATCGATATCTTCTTCGATATAATCAGTGGCAGGTGATGGGAAACCAGCACCAGCTTTATGTAGATAATAAGGGATCGTTAGTTTCATGTTCTTGTTTTGTTCTAATTTATAACGTATTTATACAATGCACGCAAGAGGTTGTATTTTGAGTCCGTAATTGAATCAAAAGTGAATCAAAACGTGAACATCAAAACTACATTTTGTATGCTTGTGGATAACTTCAACCAAGGATAGTTTAAAATATCAAATGAAAAAACTAATTTGTCATTGTGGAGCTGTAGAAGCAGAAATTAATTTAGATGGAGATTTAGCTAAAGTAATAAAATGTAATTGTTCTATATGTAAAAGAAAAGGGGCGATTATGTCGATGGTAAAAAATGAGGATTTTAAAGTTGTAAAAGGCGAAGATAAATTAAAACTTTATCAATTTCATTCCAAAGTTGCTAAACATTACTTCTGTTCTGATTGTGGAATTTACACTCATCACAATCCACGAATTAATCCAGCAATGACAGGATTTAATGTTGGATGTATTGATGAAATAAATACTTTTGATATGAAAGAAGTTCCTGTAAATGATGGTCAAAATCATCCATTAGATAAAAAATAATTTTCATGCAACAATTTAGTTTATGCTTTGGTAGGGTAAAAAAAGATTGTTTAAAGTTTATTAAATCTCAAGAGACAAAAGCAGATAAATTTAAAAATAAAGAAAGAATGATAAAGTCTTTCTTAATTCCATTATGTTTTTGGATTAGTAAAAAAAAGCTGATAAAAAAAGACCTTATTTTGTGGGTTTAGCAGGTGGCCAAGGCACTGGCAAAACAACAATAAGTTCTTTAATTAGGATTATTTTAACTAAATATTTTAAATTAAATGTTTTTAGAATTTCAATAGATGATTTTTATAAAACAAAAAGAGAGAGAATAAATTTATCAAAAAAAGTCCATCCTATGCTAATAACAAGGGGTGTACCTGGAACTCATGATATTAATATGATGTTAAGTTTTTTTAGGAAGACAAAAATTAAGAAATTCAAAAGATTAAAATTACCAACATTTAATAAAGCAATAGACGATAGGTTTAAAAAAAAAGAATTGGTATGATCTAAAAAAAAGACCAGATGTAGTAATTTTTGAAGGATGGTGTGTGGGCGCAAAATCAGAAAAAAATAATACTTTGAAAAAAAATATTAACTCGCTTGAAAAAAGCAAAAGATCAAAAACAGATATGGAGAAAATATGTTAATCATCAATTAAAATCAAAATACAAAAATTTATATTCTCAACTTAATTGTTTAATTTATTTAAGAGCAAAAAATTTTCGTTTGTTGCAAAAGTGGAGATTGAAACAAGAAAGAAAACTTTGGGTAAAGAGTAAAGTAAAATCAAATTTAAAGATAATGAGTAGAGGAGATGTAATAAATTTTATGCAAACATATCAACGAATTACTCAAAACATGTTTAAAAACATGCCTAAATATGCATCTATAATCCTTAATTTAAATAGTAACCATCAAATAAAATCTGCTGTATATAAAAACAAATGAAAAATTTTTTTTTAATAATTCTTAGTTTCTTACTCTTATTTTCTAACGTTAATGCGGAAACTTTTTCTGCAGCTTTAAAGAAAGCTTATAATAATAATCTTGAACTTAACGCAGAAAGAGAAAGTATAAATATTTCTGAACAAGAATTGAATATTTCAAAAAGCTCTTATCTTCCAACTGTAACTCTAAGCGGTAGTCAAAGCGAGGAAGAAACTGACAAATTAACTAATCGTGACGGATCTAGTGCTTCAATAACAAATGTGGATCCAACAGTTAAATCTATAACAATTGAACAAACTTTAATTGATTTTAGTAGAGGGGCAGAATTAGCAAAAAGTAAAATAGGAATTGAATTAGCTAAAGCAAAACTTTTAAAAAAAAGAACAAGATATCCTATATAAGTCAATTCAAGCTTATACTGGATTAATATCAGCAAATGAAAAACTCAAAATTAACAAAGACAATGTTAATTTGTTAGATCGTCAAGTTGAAACAGATAGAATTAGACTCGAAAGAGGAAATATATCTCTATCAGATGTAGCACAATCCGAGTCTTCGCTTGCTGGTGCTCAGGCAAAATTAATACAAGCTGAAAATGATTTTTTAACTAGCAAACTTAATTACGAGAATGTTATTGGAAAGTTAAATGACTTAGAATTATTAGATAAAAACTCAATTACTTTAATTGAGCTTCCCAATGGTTTAAATTCTGCAATTGAGATTTCTAAGAAAAATAATCCAGACTTAATTATTGCTCAACTAGAATACGAACAATCAAAAAAAGATACTACAAGTGCTAAGGCTGATTTAGCACCATCTGCTACATTATCATTTGATAGATCTAAAACTGATGATTTAAGTGCAACTTACGATGAAAGAGAAAAAGATATACTTAAGGCAACTATAACTTGGCCATTTTTCTCAGGAGGAAAAAAATATTGCTTCATTGAAAAAAAATCAAAGTTTAGAGTTACAAAAAAATCTACTTCTTGAAAATATGAATACAAAAAATCAAACCGATGTAGCTAGTGCTTGGTCAAATTATCAATCAAATAAAAGCTTATTAAATTCAGTTAGAGCTCAAGTTAATGCTGCTGAAATAGCAAATGAGGGAATAGTAGCTGAATATAACAGTGGATCTAACAGAACTACTTTGGAAGTAATTCAATCTAACTCTCTTTTATTGAATGCTCAAATTTCTCTTGCTGATTCTGAGAGAAATTACATTCTCTCACAGTTTAATCTTTTAAAATCTATTGGATTACTCAATAGTGATTATCTAAAAAATTAGATGATTATTGGTTTTTTTAATTAAAAATAATTTATCTTGCCAATGAGAACAAAATGTGTACATTTAAACAATGATTCGAGTGTTAAAAAACGTAAAAAAAGAGGCAAAAAATGACTAAAAATAACTTAAAAGTAGTTAAATCTACAAAAGATCAAGAATTGGAAAATAAAGAGAAAAATAAAGCTTTAGAAGCAGCAATTAGCCAAATAACTGACAATTTCGGAAAAGGTTCGGTTATGAAGCTTGGCGAAAAAAGAGCAATGGATATTGAGTCTATATCTACGGGCTCTTTGAGTTTGGATTTGGCTTTAGGAATAGGTGGTTTACCTAAAGGAAGAATTATTGAAGTTTATGGACCTGAGTCATCAGGAAAAACAACATTAGCATTACAAGTTGTTGCTGAAGCTCAAAAAGCTGGTGGAATTTGTGCATTTGTTGATGCTGAACATGCTTTAGATCCTGTTTATGCAAAGAAATTAGGAGTAAATACTGAAGAGCTTTTAATCTCTCAACCTGATGCAGGTGAACAAGCTTTAGAAATCGCTGATACACTAGTAAAATCAGGCTCTATTTCAGTGATTGTAATTGACTCGGTTGCAGCTTTAACTCCAAAAGCTGAAATTGAAGGTGAGATGGGCGATCATCATGTTGGCCTTCAATCAAGATTAATGAGTCAGGCTTTAAGAAAATTAACTGGTTCAATTTCAAATACAAATACAATGATGATTTTTATCAATCAAATCAGAATGAAAATTGGCGTTATGTTTGGAAGTCCTGAAACAACATCAGGTGGAAATGCACTTAAGTTTTATTCATCAGTAAGAATGGATATTAGAAGGATTGGTGCCATTAAAGACAAAGATGAAATTATCGGAAATACTACAAGAGTAAAAGTAGTTAAAAACAAGGTTGCACCACCATTCAAAGTTGTTGAGTTTGATTTAATGTATGGAAGAGGAATTAGCAAAATGGGAGAATTAGTAGACCTAGGTGCTAAAGCAGACATTATTGAAAAATCGGGAGCTTGGTATGCTTATAAAGGTGAAAAAATTGGACAAGGTAGAGAAAATGCTAAAACTTATCTTGCTCAAAATCCTAAAGTTGCCGCTGAAATTGAAATGGCAATCAGAGAAAAAGCAGGCGTGATTTCAAAAAAAAATTGAGGGAAATCCATTAAGCCCTGAAAAAATTGAAAAAGAGAAGAAAGTAGCTGAAAAAGAAGAAGCTACTAAAGAAGTTACCCCTTCAAAAAAGAACTAAGATTTAAAGTCATCTTTAAATTCTAAAAGGCGCTTATTATAAGCGCCTTTCCCCCTTTATCGTTATCTAGACATAGAATAAAAAAGCTGTATTTTAAAAATATGGCTCAAAAAACACTAAATGAAATAAGAAAAACGTTCTTAAAATATTTTGAAAAGAATGATCATACGATTGTTGAGTCTAGTAATTTAGTTCCGAATAATGACCCAACATTGATGTTTGCAAATTCAGGAATGGTTCAGTTTAAAAATGTCTTTACTGGCTTGGAAAAAAGAGATTATCAAAGAGCAACAACTTCCCAAAAATGTGTTAGAGCAGGTGGCAAACATAATGATTTAGAAAATGTTGGATATACACCAAGACACCATACATTTTTTGAAATGTTAGGAAATTTTTCTTTTGGTGATTATTTTAAGGAAAAAGCAATCCATTATGCATGGGATTTAATAACTAAAGATTTTGGTTTAGATAAAAGTAGACTTTATGTAACGGTTTTTCATGAAGACGATGAAGCTTTTAATTTTTGGAAGAAAATAGCAGGTTTTAGCGATAATCGAATTATAAAGATTTCAACATCAGATAATTTTTGGTCTATGGGTGAAACAGGGCCATGTGGTCCATGTTCTGAAATTTTTTATGATCATGGAGATCACTTAAAAGGTGGTTTGCCTGGTTCTAAAGATGAAGATGGCGATCGATTTATTGAAATTTGGAACCTAGTTTTTATGCAGTATGAACAAGTTTCTAAAGATAAAAGAATTAATCTACCAAAACCTTCAGTGGATACAGGAATGGGATTGGAGAGAATTGCAGCTTTACTTCAAGGTACGCACGATAATTATGAAACAGATCATTTTCAAAAACTAATTCAATCAACCTCAGAAATAGTTAAGAAAAAACCTGATCAAAATAATCTTTCAAGTTTTAGAGTTATAGCCGATCATTTAAGAGCAAGTTCATTTTTAATAGCTGAAGGAGTCTTGCCCTCTAATGAAGGCAGAGGCTATGTTCTTAGGAGAATTATGAGAAGAGGCATGAGGCATTCACATTTATTAGGATCTAAAAATCCTGTTTTCTTCAATTTATTTGAAACATTAAAAGATGAAATGTCAGGTAATTATCCTGAATTGAAGAGGGCCGAGTCATTGATTAAAGAAACTCTTAAAATGGAAGAGGAAAAATTCTTAATTCTTTTGGATAGAGGAATAAAAATATTAAATGATGAGATTTCCAAAATAGATAAAGTTCTTCCTGGTGACGTTGCATTTAAATTATATGATACTTATGGATTTCCATTAGATCTAACTGAAGATATTTTAAGAAACAAATCTTTATCAATTGATACAAACAGATTTCAATCTTTAATGCAAAAAAATAGAGAGCTTGCAAAAAAAAATTGGAAAGGATCTGGAGATGCAGCCGTAGAAGATATTTGGTTTGGAATTAAAGATAGATTAGGTGCAACAGAATTTTTAGGCTACGAAACAAGTCAAGCAGAAGGTATTGTTTTATCTTTATTAAAGGACAATAAAGAGGTTAAAGATTTAAAATTAGATGATGAAGGAATGATAATTACTAATCAAACACCTTTTTATGGAGAGTCAGGTGGTCAAGTTGGTGATACTGGAGAAATTATTTCAGGAGAATTTAAATTTGAAGTGACAGATGTCCAAAAGAAATTAGGAGATCTTTTTGTTCACTATGGAAAAGTGACGAGTGGTTCAATAAAATTAAATGACAATGTTGAGATGAAAATAAATGAAACAAGAAGAAATAATACGAGAGCTTACCACTCAGCAACTCATTTATTACATGAGTCTTTGAGAAGAGTTTTGGGTACACACGTTACTCAAAAGGGGTCTTTGGTTGAGCCAAGTAGATTAAGATTTGATTTTAGTCACATGAAGCCAATTTCTAATGATGAAATCGATAAAATTGAACAATTTGTAAACTCAATGGTTTCTAAAAAAACTGAAGTAAGAACGAGATTAATGACACCCGATGAAGCTGTAGAAAATGGTGCGCTTGCTTTATTTGGTGAGAAATATGGCGAAGAAGTGAGAGTACTTTCTATGGGAGATGATAATGGAAAGTATTTTTCTACTGAACTTTGTGGCGGAACCCATGTAAAAAATACAGGGGATATTGGTCAATTTAAAATTACCAGTCAGTCTTCCATTGCAGCAGGTATAAGAAGAATTGAAGCTTTAAGAGATAAACAATTAGAGGATTTTTTAACGAATAAAGAAAAATTACACAATCAATCTTCTAAAAAAAATGATGAGTTAATAAATGATCTTACAAAACAAATTATTAGTTTAGGAGGTAAGCCGAATATAGATCAATCAGATCAAAAATTGTTAATTAAAAATTTGACCAAACAATTAGAAACCTTATCTATAAAAGTAATATTAAATGACAAGACAAAAAATCAAATTAAGGATGAAGAAATTAAAGGTATAAAAATAAGATTTCAAAAAGTAAACGGCCTTCCTCCTAAAGAATTAAGAAAACTTGTAGATGATGGTAAAAAACAATTGGGTGAGGGAATTGTGGTGGTTTTTGCTAATAAAGATGAAAAAGTTGGAGTAGCTGTGGGCGTTACAAATAAATTAATCGATAAATTTGATGCTGTTAAATTTGTTAAATTAAGCTCTGAAATCATCGGCGGCCAAGGTGGTGGTGGAAGAAAAGATTTTGCTCAAGCAGGTGGACAAGATTCAAATAAAATTGATGAGGCTTTTGAAAAAATTAAATCTTTAATTTAATTTCTTTTTTAATCTACCATCAATCTCGTCTAAAAATTGATTAGTAGTTAAATATCTACTAGATGGTCCAATTAATATAGCAAGGTCTTTAGTCATTGCACCGCTTTCTACACATTCAATACAAACTTTTTCTACCGTATCAGAAAATTTAGTTAGCTCTTCATTATTATCTAATTTTCCTCTATGAGCCAAACCTCTAGTCCATGCAAATATTGAAGCAATTGGATTTGTTGATGTTTCTTTACCTTGTTGATGCATTCTATAATGCCTCGTTACAGTTCCATGAGCAGCTTCAGCCTCCATTATTTTTCCATCAGGAGTTAATAAAGTACTTGTCATCAAGCCTAATGATCCATAGCCTTGAGCCATTGTATCAGATTGAACATCTCCATCATAATTTTTACAAGCCCAAATATACTTTCCACTCCATTTCATTGCACACGCAACCATGTCATCGATAAGTCTATGTTCATATGTAATTTTTGCATCATCAAATTTTTTTCTAAATTCTTTGTTAAATACATCTTCGAAAATATCTTTAAATCTACCATCATATTTTTTTAGAATTGTATTCTTAGTAGAAAGATAGACTGGCCATTTTTTAATCAATCCATAACTGAAACAAGATCTTGCAAAGTCTTCAATTGATTTATCTAAATTATACATTGAAAGTGCAATGCCTGGACCTGTAAAATTGAACACCTCATGTTTTATTTCTTTTTTACCATCTTCAGATGTCCATTTAATTTCCATTTTTCCTTTACCTGGAACTTTAAAATCTGTTGCTCTATATTGATCACCAAATGCATGTCTTCCAATTACGACTGGATCTGACCACGAGGGAACTAATTTTGGAATATTTGAGCAAAGTATTGGCTCTCTAAAAACTGTACCACCAATGATATTTCTTATAGTTCCATTAGGAGATCTCCACATTTTTTTAAGTTTGAATTCTTCAACACGAGCTTCATCTGGGGTAATGGTTGCACATTTTATACCTACACCAATTTTTTTTATTGCATTAGCTGAGTCAATTGTAATTTGATCGTCAGTATTGTCTCGGCTTTTCATGCCTAAATCATAATATTCGATACCAATATCTAGATAGGGAAGGATCAATTTCTTTTTAATGAATTCCCAAATTATCCTAGTCATTTCATCACCATCTAACTCGACAACTGGGTTTTTTACGGTAATTTTACTCACTAATTTTATTTTATCTTATTAATTGAATTTCGCGATTTTATATACATATTAATGAAAAATTATCAAATAGAAGAATATGTTTAGTAAAATATTTCCAAAGATACACGCAGAAGGCTATAAATTTTTAGTTATTGCAGGAATAATAACTATCATATTTTATGTTTTTAGTAATTTCCTAGGCTTGGTAGGTTTAGTTTTGAGTATTTGGGTTTATTATTTTTTTAGAGATCCGGATAGAATTATCATCAATGATGATAATTATCTAGTTAGTCCAGCAGATGGAGAAATTATAAAAGTAGAAGAAGTTGATGGACCAAAGGAATTAGGATTAGAGAATAAAAAATTTAAAAAGATAAGCATATTTATGAATGTGTTTGATTGCCATGTAAACAGAACTCCTTGCAGTGGAAAGATTGAGGAAATTTTATATAAACCTGGAAAGTTTTTAAACGCATCTTTAGATAAAGCGAGCGAAGACAATGAGAGGAATTATTATAAAATAAAAGATACTAATAATAATGACATAGTAGTTGTTCAAATTGCTGGTTTAGTCGCAAGAAGAATAGTATGCGAGTCAAATAAAGATCAGGATTTAAAACAAGGTGATAGAATTGGTATGATTAGATTTGGAAGTAGAGCTGATATATATTATGAAAATTATGAACCATTAGTAAAAATAGGTCAAACTTCGATAGCAGGAGAGACGCTGTTAGCTAAAAAATAATGGAACCACAAAAAAAAAATTTTAAGATTGTAAGTGATAAAAAAAGCGCAAGAGTAATTTTGCCGAACATGTTGACTCTTATTGGAGTTTGTATTGGTTTAACTTCTATCCGTTTTGCATTGGATGGAAGATTTGAATTAGCAATTATAGCAATTATGTTCGCAGCATTAATTGATGGATTAGATGGAAGAATTGCGAGATTAATCAGAGGTACTTCAAAAGTTGGAAAAGAATTAGACTCATTAACTGATATGATAAGTTTTGGTGTTGCCCCAGCTTTTATAATGTTTTTTTGGAAATTAAATGCTCTTGGTAGATTTGGTTGGTTATTGTGTTTGGTATATGTAATTTGTGTTGCATTAAGATTGGCAAGATTTAATGTGAATTCAAATCAAGAGCCTTCATGGAAAGATAATTTTTTTGAGGGAGTTCCATCACCCGCAGGTGCTATTTTAGTGCTAACACCATTAATTGTTAGTTTGAGTGGATTTGATTTATTTCAATTAAACTATGAAATAATTGTTCCAGCTTTTTTTATCATAACTTCTTTCTTATTAATCAGTAAATTCCCATCTTATTCGTTTAAAAAGATAGTTATCCCAAGAAGAACAACAATTTTTTTGTTATTTAGTATAGTTTTATTTTTTGGACTTTTATTAGTTTATACATTTAATGTTATTGCTTTAAGTGCAGCTATTTATCTATTGTTGTTACCTGTTAGTTTTATTCATTATCAAAAAATTAAAAAGCAACATGAAAATGACAAAATTCAAGACGATGATGATCTTGAAGACGTGCTTTGATGAAAAAAAATGTAATTGTTTCTTTAGCTGATGCTAACTATTTTCCATTATTAGAAGAATTAATAGATTCTATAAAAAGATTCAAACAAAGTGAAAATGTTGCAATTTGTATTTTAGATGCGGGATTAACAGAAGATCAAAAAAATAAAATTTCTAAAAAGATAGATGAAATCAAATCAGCCGAATGGGATATAGAGGTTCCAGGTTACAAAGTTAAAGATAAAGAATGGTTAAAGAGCCAAGTCTCTAGAGCTTTTTTGCCTAAATATTTTCCTAACTATGAAAAATATTTATGGATAGATTGTGATGCATGGGTAAATGATTGGGATTGTGTTGAACTTTATTTTAAAGCATGTAATGGCGGAAAGCTAGGAATTACGCAAACTATTGGACCAGGCTATAAAATTACATCAAAAGTAAATTGGCTGTTTGGGAAATTAGCAATAATTAAATCACAAAACTTTAAACATGCAGTTAAATCAAAAATACCTTATGACAAGGCAAGAAAATTAGCATTTGCTCCACACATTAATATTGGTGTTTTTTCCCTAGAAAAAAATTCATTAGGTTGGAAAACTTGGCAAAACAATCTAGAACAAACACTAAAAGCTGGAAACATATTTGGTTCAGAGGGATTAGCAATCAATATGGCAGTTTATATAGATAACTTGGAGACAGAGTTTTTACCTTTAAATTTTAATTGGATTACTAGCAATTTACTCCCAAAATATGATGAAAATAATAATACATTTGTTGAGCCATATTTACCTAATCATAAAATTGGAATTATGCATCTTGCAGCTGGAATTTGGAAAGATGGGAGAGATATGAGAGTAGATAAAAGTATTGAAATTGAAATTAAAACTTTAAACGGTAAAAAAATTTTAAAAAGTTTAAGATATAAAAATTAATTGAAAAAAAATAAAATTTCAAAAAATTGGGTCAATAAACAGCATAGAGATGTTTATGTTCGTCAATCAAAGGTTGATGGTTATAGAGCAAGATCAGCATATAAATTAATAGAGATAGATGAAAAATTTAAAATTTTTAAAGGTGGAATGTTTGTTTTGGATATAGGTGCAGCGCCAGGAAGTTGGTCACAATATGCTTCAAAAGTAATTAAACATGGAAAAGTAATTTCCATAGATTTAAAGGAAATGGAAGAAATTAAAAATACAATTCAGATTAGAGGAGATTTTACTGATCCTGATACTCAAAAAAAAATAAAAGATAACCTA
>CACOQC010000021.1 GCA_902629215.1 uncultured Pelagibacteraceae bacterium
GAACAGAATCTGGTTTAATCTTTTTTACCTTTTTAGGAGGAGCTTGCTTGGAAACTAACTTTTTTTCTTTCTCTTTTATTTTTTCAATTGTTTTTTTTGCCTTGGGGGCAAAAGGAATGTTTGTTTTATCAGTTATTTGAATTAATTCGATTGATACTATTGGAGGTAGATCAATTGGTTTTTTTGCTAAAAAAGGTAAACTCATAGCTGTAATCATTATCAATAGTACATGTAATATAGAAGAGATTATTATGCTTCTACTCATTTTTATCTTTACCTTTCTTTATAAGGCTCTGATATTAATGCAACTTTTGTAAAACCAGACCCTGACAAAAGACCCATAATCTCCAAAACTCTCCCATAATTAATTGTTTTATCTCCTCTTACATAAATTCTAGTATCTGTTCTATTTTTTGAAACTGCTAAAACTTTTGCAATAATTTTTTCATATTCGACTTTGGATTCTTGTATGAAAATTTCACCTTTTGAATTTATGGATAAAGTAAGAGGCTCTGCTTCTTCAGGCAAAGAATCTGCTGAACTTTCTGGTAAATCTACTTGCACTCCGACTGTTAATAGTGGAGCGGTTACCATAAATATAATTAAAAGCACTAACATCACATCAACAAAAGGAGTCACATTAATTTCACTCATTGGTTCTTTTGATGAACGGTTTAATTTAAAAGCCATTTTTAAATTATTGTTAAAAATCTTTTAGAAAAATTTTCTAACTTTTGCGTATACTTAATAGTATCATTATTAAATTTATTATAAGCTATTACCGCAGGTATAGCTGCTAATAGACCTAGGGCTGTTGCAAAAAGAGCTTCAGCAATACCTGGGGCAACAATTGCCAAACTTGTATTTCTTGATATTGCAATTGATTGAAATGAATTCATAATACCCCAAACTGTTCCAAAAAGTCCAATAAAAGGTGCGGTCGATCCCACTGTTGCTAAAAAAGTAAATCCTTTACTAATTTTAGATATTTGTTTTTCAATTCCAGTTTCAAGCATTGCTGTAATCCTAGAATTGATATCTGATCTAGATCTTCTCTTTAATAGACTTTGCATTGCATCTTTAAAAACGAGTGCCATTGGATCTTGTATATTGGCTGGAAGATTATTATAAAATGTCTCAGCAGACTTTGAATTCCAAAATTTTGTTTCAAATTCTTCTGTTGATTGATTGATCTTTCTAAATAATCTAAACTTTTCAATTATAACAGCCCAGGAGTAAACAGAACATGCTATAAGTATTAGAATAACAGACTTAACAATTATATCTGCGCGAAGAAAAAGGCTCATCAAAGAAAAGTCAGCATTTGATGCTAGACCAACTGCTTGAGTTGAAATATCAGCTTCCATGGCATCTTCTCACACTTAAATGTGTCATGATTTTGTCTTTAGAGAATTTGATATTAATCCTCTTTTTTATAAGTTTCATAATAAAAACTAGCTATAAGAATAGCATCAGCTTTATTAGAATCTTTTTTTTTTGATAATTGTGACGAAAAATAAGGGAATATTTCTATAGCCCTTGTTCTACTTGCATCTTTTTCAGAGTTAATAAGATTGAAATATTTTTTCCATTTTGCTGGTCTTACGAAGTATAATGATAACTGCATCGCTGAACAAATTCCCTTAATAATCCCAAATGATTGTCCAAAATTAAACATACTGGTAACTCCCTGGCCCGGCATCGCCGATACCTGCTCAACAACAACTCTCACATCTTCTTTATGAATTTTATTTATTCGTTTAGAAATTTCATTATAAATTTGAGCTCCATTGACTTGCCTTTTATTTTTTTTTCCTTCATTCATCGTTGGCATTTCAATAACATCAAGTATTTTACCATTCTCAAAAAAGCAAATTGCTCCAGAAATACCAGGGTCTATACCAATTATAAACATAGCTTATTTTGTAAATTCTGCATTAGAATAAATATTTTGAACATCTTCATTCTCTTCTAATGACTCAAAAAAATTAATCAAATCCTCATTTTTTTCCTTAGAAATTTGAACATTATTTAATGGTATCCACTCAAGTTCGGTTGATATAAAATTATCAATTTCTTTTTCTAATTCTTTTTTAACATTGTAAATTTCTCCTGTTGAACAATGAATTTCATGATAATCTTTAGAAGATTTGCATTCATCAGCACCAGCTTCAATTGCTAACTCAAAAATACGTTCATCTGAAACTTCTTTTTTATCAATCTTTATAATACCTAATTGATTAAAATTATGTGAGGCCGAACCTTGTGTTCCTAAACTTCCTCCTGCTTTTTGAAAAATAGTTCTAATGTTTGAAGCAGTTCTATTTTTATTGTCAGTTAACGTTTCTACAATTACTGCTACTTTTTCAGGTCCAAATCCCTCATATCTTAAGCTTTCAAAATTTGCTTCATTATTAACAGATGATTTATCAATTGCTCTTTCTATATTGTCCTTTGGCATATTTGCAGATCTAGCAGCTTGAATTGCAGATCTTAGTCTAGAATTCATTGTGGGATCCTTATCACCTAACTTTGCAGCAACTGTAATTTCTTTGGATAATTTTGAAAAAATTTTAGATCTTTGTTTATCAGCTTTGCCCTTTTTATGTTTAATACCTGCCCAATGTGAATGTCCTGCCATAAATAAACTAAGTATTACTTAACTGACCCCCAAGAAAATAATTATTAATACTATTTGCTAAACCAGTCTCGAAATTACAGTCTACTATGACACCACTTAAGGTAGCTTCACCATTAGCTGGATAATGTTTAACAGATTCTTTTTTCATAAATCTATTTAATGAATTATCTTTATTCATACCAATAACAGAGTCATAATCACCACACATACCTGCATCAGTTTGATAAGCTGTTCCATTATTCAAAATCCTCGCATCATGTGTAGGGATATGAGTGTGTGTTCCAACTACTAGAGTTGCTTTACCATCAAAAAAATGCCCTATAGCATTTTTCTCACTTGTTATTTCACCATGAAAATCGACGATTAAAAAATCATAATCTTTTTTTAATTTATATTTATCTAAAAATTTTCTTGAAGTTTCAAAAACATCATCACTTTTTTTCATAAAAATATTTCCCATCAAATTTAGAACACCTATTCTAATTTTTTCTTGAATTGTAAAAATTTCAAAACCTTTTCCTGGAGAAGGTTCAAATAAATTTTTAGGTCTAAGTAATCTATTTTCTTTATCAATAAAATTCATTATATCTTTTTGATCCCATACATGATTACCGGTTGTAATAACATTTACTCCGCAGTCAAAAAAATCATTGCAGATTTCTTTTGTTAAACCAACGCCAGTCTTATCAGCATTTTCTGCATTAACGATTACAAAATCAATTTTATTTATTTTAATTTGATCTAAAAGATTATCAATTATTTTTGAGCAACCCGAAGTTCCTACAACATCTCCTAAAAATAATATTTTCATCTTAATTATTTTTTTCAGTAATAATATAATCTAACTTTATATCATACTTATTTATTGGTATTTTTTTTACTTGCTGAAAACTATAGGCTAAACCGATAGTAAAAATTTTTTTTATTTTTGATATTTTTTTAATATATCTATCGTAAAATCCCCCACCATAGCCAATTCTGTTTAAATTTTTATCAAAAGCTACTAAAGGAACTAATAAAATATTTGGATATACAATTTTTTTTTTTATAGGCTCAGGAATCCCATATTCATTTACAATTAAGGGATCTTTTAACGACCAGTGATAAAAATTCATTTTATTATTCCTTTTTATTTTAGGTAAAGAGATAGAATATTTTTTTTCCTCAAATTTTTTTAAAATTTCTATTGAGTCTATCTCATGATTATAAGGGTAATATCCTCCAATTAATTTAATATTTATCTTCCGCTTCTTTAAAAGTTTAAAAACATAATTAAAGTTAATTTTTAAATTTTTGTAAGAATTTATTTTTCTAATTTTTAATATTTTTTTTCTAATTATAGATTTATTCACAAAAGATAATTACGATAGATTTTCCAAGTTTGCTTTTTCAACAAAATTTGATATTTCATCAGCAGCTTCATCTATCAATTTTTCATAGTTTTTTTGATTTATTTCTATCTCATTCTTCAATTTGTAATGATTTTCATTTAATTCTCTAATTTCCACATCTTTTTTATCTTTGTAATCATAAATTAGACTTTTTAATTCTCTAAATTTATCAGATAAATTCTTTAGTTCTTCTTTTTTTTGTTCAACTTTTTTTTTTGTCTCATAGTATTCATCCATAACTTTCACAGCTGTAATTAGTAAAAGTTTATTTTCACCTAAATTTCCTAAATCATTTTTAAGATTATTAAATTTTTTATTAATTTGAATCAATAGCTCTTCCAAATGTTCCTCCTGACCATCCTCACAAGACAAAAGAAATTCTTTTCCATTAAATTTAATTTTTACGTTTGCCATTTATCTATTTCATTAAGCAGAGTATCTGTTTCCTGATTTAATTCATCAATTTTTTCTGAAAACTCCCTTTGCTTTTTTTTTTCAATTTTTTCCTGGATTTGAAATTCATCTAATTTTTTACTTAAATTATTATAATCATCTACCAAAGTTTTATATTTTTCCTCTAATTCTTGTTTTTCAATTTCTAATTGATTTTTTTGTGAACTTAAATTTTCAATATTTTTATTTATATCGGGGTTTTTAAGATTTAATTTTTTTAATTTTGTTAACGCTAAAGTTAACTTTTTTTCTTTTTCGATTAAAGAATTCATATATATATAATCATATTAAATTGAATCTTCTTAGTCTAGACAGGATAATTACTTGAGTAAACTTTATAAAGAATTAGCTAATTGTATCAGATTTTTATCTATTGACGCTGTTCAAAAAGCTAATTCTGGGCATCCTGGAATGCCTATGGGAATGGCAGATGTAGCGACAGTTCTTTTTAAAGATTTTCTAAATTTTAATCCAAAAAATCCAAGTTGGATTAATAGAGATAGATTTGTACTTTCTGCTGGCCATGGATCAATGCTACTTTACTCGTTACTTTATCTTACAGGCTATAAGAGTATTTCTTTAAATGATATAAAAAATTTTAGACAACTTAACTCCGTATGTGCTGGTCATCCTGAATTTCAACCTAATTCTGGTATTGAAACTACAACAGGGCCGTTGGGACAAGGAATCTCTAATGCAGTAGGTTTTGCAATATCAGAAGAAATTTTAAAAAATAGATTTGGGAAAAAAAGAATTAACCATAAAACTTATGTATTAGCAGGTGATGGTTGTTTAATGGAAGGAATTAGTCATGAAGCCTTAAGTTTAGCTGGACATTTAAAATTAAAGAATCTTATTTTATTATTTGATAATAATTCAATTTCGATTGATGGTCCTACAAATTTAGCAGTTTCAGACGATCATGAAAAAAGATTTAAAAGTTATGGTTGGGATTATCTTAAAATTAACGGTCACAACTATAAAGAAATTTCAAAAGCATTAAACAAAGCTCAAAAATCAAATAGACCAGTAGCAATTTCTTGTAAAACAACAATTGGTTATGGATCACCTAATAAAGGTGGTAAAGCATCATCACATGGAAGCCCTTTAGGTGATGATGAAATTAAATTAGTTAAAAAAAGATTAAAATGGAATAATCAACCTTTTCAGATACCTAATGATTTGTTAACTACGTGGAGAAATATTGGAAAAAAAGCAGAAAAAAAGGCAAAAAAAAATTATAACAAATCTAAAGTAAATTTTAAAACTGATATAGCTTCGCTCAAAAATTTAATTCAAAAAACACAAACTGAATATTTAAAAAATTCAAAATCGTTAGCTACTAGAAAAACCTCTGAGATATTCCTTGAAATTGCATCTAAATTACCAAATTTAATTGGTGGCTCAGCTGATTTAGCTGGCTCAAATAATACTAAAACAAAAAATCATAAAATAATTAAGCCAGGTAATTTTTCAGGGAACTATATTCATTATGGTGTTAGAGAACATGCTATGTGTGGAATTATGAATGGAATATCATTACATAGTGATTTAATTCCTTATGGCGGAACTTTTTTAATATTTAGTGATTATTGCAAACCATCAATCAGACTAGCTGCTATGATGAAGCAAAGAGTTATCTATGTATTAACACACGACTCTATTGGATTGGGTGAAGATGGCCCAACCCATCAACCTATAGAACAATTAACAAGCTTAAGATCAATTCCAAATTTAAATGTATTTAGGCCATCTGACCTTATTGAAACTTTTGAATGTTGGCAATTAGCGCTAGAAAGCAAAAACACACCAAGCGTTATAGCTTTAACAAGACAAGGAATTAATCCTGTAAGATTAAAGAGTTCTTCTAAAAATAAATCATCAACTGGAGCTTATGAGATACTTAGAACTGGAGACAATATAAGTGTTACAATAATAGCAACAGGATCTGAAACTAGTTTGGCAATTGAAGTAAGTCATAAATTAGCCACAGATGGCATCTACACAAAAATAATATCAATGCCTTGTCAAAAATTGTTTGATCAACAAAGCGAAGAATATAAGAATAAAATTTTAAATGAAACAAAACTTGTTGTTTCTATTGAGGCTTCTGAAACTCATTATTGGAAAAAATATACTGGTAGTAGTGGATTAAATTTTGGAATAGACAATTTTGGTAAAAGTGCTCCATATAAAGATGTTTACAATTATTTTGATTTAAATTTAGAAAGTATAAAAAGAAAAATAAAAGAGAAAGTATGACGATAAAAATTGGAATTAATGGAATGGGCAGAATAGGAAGAATGATTATTCGATCTATCATTGAAAATAAAAATAAAAATTTAGAAATTAAACATATCAATAACAGAACTAACTCTGAAGCTTGTTCATCTCTTTTAAAATATGATTCTATACATGGAAGGTTCTATGCTGAAATTAGTTTTGATCAAAATCATCTTACTATCAACAGAAATAAAATTACCTTTAGCCAAGAAACTGATTTAAATAAAATTAATTGGAAAAAATATGATGTTGATTATGTTTTTGAGTGTACTGGTAAATTTAATTCTAAAGATAAATTGTTACCTCATTTAAATAATGGGGCAAAAAAAGTTATAGTTTCAGCTCCATGTAAAAATGCAGACAACACTATTGTATTTGGTGTAAATGAGTCTGAAATTAAAAAAGATGACAAGATTATTTCAGCCGCATCATGTACAACAAATTGCCTTGCCCCTGTTGCGTATGTTCTTAATGAAAACTTTGATATTGAAAAAGGTTTTATGACAACAATCCATGCTTTTACAAGTGATCAAAGAATTTTAGATAATTCTCACAAAGACCCAAGAAGAGCTAGATCTGCAAGCCAATCTATTGTGCCAACGTCAACTGGTGCGTCTAAAGCGATTGGTGAGATTATACCCTCTCTTAAAGGGAAATTGGAAGGAATTGCCATGAGAGTTCCTACTCCAAATGTTTCTTTAGTTGAGCTAGTATTTTGTACAAAGAAAGATTTAAGTATTGAAAAAATTAATTCAGCATTTGAAAACTTCAGCAAGAAAAATAAGATTTTAGAAATTACAAAAGAAAAACTTGTATCTATAGATTTTAATCATAATCCAGCATCTGCAATTATTGACTCAAGCTTAACAAATGTGATGGGTAAAAATATGGGTAAAATTTCTGCTTGGTATGATAATGAATGGGGTTTTTCAAATAGAATGTGTGATATAGCAGAATATATTCATAAAATTTTATAATGAATAACATTAAAGATCATGAAAATCTTAGTGAGAAAAAAGTTTTATTAAGATTGGATTTAAATGTTCCTCTTAAAAATGGAGTAATTACAGATCAAACAAGAATCGATAAAATTATACCCATAATTGAATTTTTAATAAAAAAAAATTCTAAAATTATAATAATTTCTCACGTCGGACGCCCAAAAGGCACAGTTGTAAAAAATCTCTCACTAAAACCAATTTGTGAAAATTTAGAAAAAAAAATCAAGAAAAAGATAAAACTTATTGATGAAAATATTTTTGAATTAAAAAAAGAAAATCTATTTAAAGGCTCCAGAGAACAAGTAGTTTTTTTAGAGAATATTAGATTTTATAAAGAGGAGGAAACTAATGATCTTAATTTTTCAAAACATTTAGCTGGGCTTGGAGATATTTTTGTTAATGATGCATTTTCCTGCTCTCATAGAGCTCACGCTTCAGTAAGTAAAATAACAAAATTTTTACCCTCTTTTGCTGGATTACAATTAAAAACAGAAATAGATGCTTTAAAAAAAGTTACTACTGAAATTAAAAAACCAATTACTTGTGTGATAGGAGGGTCAAAAATTTCAACTAAAATTGAAGTAATAAAAAATTTAATACCTAAGTTTGATAATATAATAATAGTAGGAGCAATGGCGAATAATATTCTGAGTTATAAAGGAAAAATCATAGGCAAATCAATTAAAGAAAATGACTGCGAAAAAATTATCGAAGAAATTTTTAAAGCCTCAAAAAAATATTCTTGTACAATTTCTTATCCGGAAGATGTTTTAATAGGAAAAAATTTAAATGATAATCCACAAATTAAGGAAGTTGATGAAATATCAAATGATGATTTAATTTTAGATATTGGACCAAAAACAATAAATAAAATAAAAAATATTATTAAAAAAAGTGAGACAGTTTTATGGAACGGTCCAGCTGGTTATTTTGAAAATCCAAATTTTGCAAGAGGTAGTTATGAAATAGCAAAAACAATAATCAAACAGAATAAAGATAAAACATTTTTTTCTGTTGCTGGTGGTGGAGATACAATAGCTGTTATCAACCAAATTAATGCATTCAAAAGTTTTGACTTTGTTTCAACTGCTGGTGGTGCATTTCTAGAATATCTTGAAGGAAAAGAACTTCCTGGTATAAAAGCTCTAAATTAAAATGTCTGAATTAAATAATATAGTGCTCAAAATTCTAGGGAATGGAAAAGGAATTTTAGCTGCTGACGAAAGCACAGGAACTATGACCAAAAGATTAGATAGTGTTGGTGTTCCTTCAACTCCAGAAAATAGATTACAATTTAGAGAAACTCTATTTAGTTCATCAAGTATGAAAGAATGTATTGGAGGTGTAATTTTGTATGATGAAACAATAAAACAAGAAACATCAAAAAAAAATAAAATCCCAGAATTAATTTCAAAAATGGGATCTGCCCCAGGCATAAAAGTTGACACAGGTGCAAAAGTTTTAGCTAGTTCTCCTAATGAAAAAATTACAGAAGGTTTAGATGGTTTAAGAGAGAGGTTAAAAGAGTATTATAAGCTAGGTGCAAAATTCACAAAATGGAGAGGTGTTTATAATATATCTAAAAGTTATCCTAGTAAACTTTCGATTCATGTAAATGCTCATGCATTAGCAAGATATTCAGCTTTAGTTCAGGAATGTTATATGGTTCCAATAGTTGAGCCTGAAGTTTTGATGGACGGTGAACATTCAGCAAAAGAGTGTTACGAAAAAACTTCAGAAGTAATTAAAAAATGCTTCGAGGAACTTATTCTGCATAAAGTTGATTTAAGAGGAATCATACTTAAACCTAACATGATTTTAGCAGGTAATACATCTAGAGAAAAAACTCCAAATGAAGAAATTGCAAAATTAACTTTAGAATGTTTGAAAAATTCAGTTCCATCAGAAGTACCTGGAATTGCTTTTTTATCAGGAGGTCAAACAGAAATTGAGGCAACAGAAAATTTGAATTTAATAAATAAATATAACAATACTCATTTTATAATGAGTTATTCTTATGGACGCGCTTTACAACAGAGCGCCTTAAAATTTTGGTCAAAAGATATAAAGAATATTGAAGGTACTCAAAAGGTTTTTAATCATCGGGCAAAAATGAATACATTAGCTGCTCAAGGGAAATGGTCTAAAGATCTTGAAAATAAATAGAAAAAAATTTATTTATCTAATTTCACCACTAAAAATAAATAAATTTTTCTATTCAAATTTAATAAAAATTCTTAAACAAAAAAAAGTTAGTTTTTTTCAACTAAGACTTAAAAAAGAAAGTTTTAAAAAAAAATTAATAATTGGAAAAAAAATCAAGAAAATATGTAAAAAATTTAATGTGAAATTTTTAATAAACGATGATGTTTATCTTGCGAAAAAATTAAATGCTGATGGTTGTCATTTAGGACAAAAAGATATGGATATAGACGATGCTAGAAAAATTATTGGTAATAAAATAATAGGAGTTACCTGCCACAACTCAATTAAATTGGCAAGAAATGCAATTAATAATAAAGCTAGCTACTTGGCTTTTGGAGCTTTTAATTCATCAAAAACCAAAAGAGTTAAATATAAAGCCTCAATAAATTTACTTAATAAAGCTAGAAAAATCACTAAAACTCCTATTGTGGCTATTGGAGGTATTAATGCTGATAATTATAAAAAACTTCTATTGAATAAAGCTAACTTTTTAGCTATCTCAAGCTACATTTGGAAAAATAAGGAATTAAAACCAATAGAAGCAATTAAAAACTTAAAATGAAAATAAATGCAAGTGAAATAAGAGTAGGCATGCTCTTAGAATATAAAAATGATTTGTGGCAAGTTTTAAAAACCCAACACGTCAAACCTGGTAAAGGAGGTGCATTTGCTCAAGTTGAGATGAAAAGTGTAAATAAAAATACTAAACTTAATGAAAGATTTAGATCAAGCGAGTCAGTAGAAAAGGCATCTTTAGAAGAAATAAATTATAATTTTCTTTATGAAGACGAACAAAATTATTTTTTTATGAATCCTAAGTCGTTTGAACAAATTGAAATAAAGAAAGATATTGTTGGAGAAAAGGGAAAATTTCTTACTGAAAATTTAGAAGTTGTTGTAAGTTTTTACAATGATGTTCCTTTAACAATAGAACTTCCTAATCAAATAACCTGTAAGATTGAGTTAACTGATGTAGCATTAAAAGGTCAAACTGTTTCCTCTTCATATAAACCTGCAAAATTAGATAATGGACTAAATATTCAAGTTCCACCATTCATCGAAAATGGAGATGAGGTTGTAATTGACACTAGAAATTTAGAGTATGTAAAAAAAATATAAGTATAAATTCATGAACTCAATATCTGCAAATTTAAATATAATGATTAAAACTTGTGAAAAAGTTTCCAAAATATTAATTAGAGATTTTGGTGAAATTGAAAAGTTGCAAGTTTCAAAAAAGGGCCCAAAAGATTTTGTAACAAATTCTGACATCAAAACTGAAAAATTTATTATTCAAGAACTTAGAAAAGCTAGACCAAACTATTCTATTGTAAGTGAAGAAAACGGTGTTGAAAACAATAAAGACTTAAACAACACATGGATAATAGATCCAATTGACGGAACTGTTAATTTTTTACATGGAATTCCTCATTTTGCAATCTCTGTTGCTTTAAGGTCAAATAATGAGATTGTCTCGGGTTTAATTTACGATCCTATAAAAGATGAAATGTTTTATGCTGAAAAAGATAAAGGATCATTTTTAAATAATCAAAGAATTAGAGTTTCAAAAAGGAATAATTTAGAGGATTGCCTAATCGCAACTAGTGGAAAAATTAATAATGATTATGATTTCAACACTAGAAAATCTGGATGTGCAGCCTTAGATTTAGCGTATGTTGCTTGTGGAAGACTAGATGGGTATTTTCAAAAAAAATTAAATATATGGGATATCGCTGCCGGTATAGTTATCGTAAAAGAAGCAGGAGGAGTGACTAATGATATAGACATTTTCAATCAAAAAATTAATAAAATAATCGCAACAAGCAATCACATTAGCTCAAAATTAAAGGAAAAATTAGATAACTTTTAATTGTTTTAAAAAAATCTTTTGTTATAAGGGCTCAAATGAAAAAAAATATACACCCAAACTATCACAAAATTAAAGTTGAAATGACTGATGGATCTCAGTTTGAAACAAAATCTACATGGGGTAAAGAAGATGATATTCTTAAATTAGAAATCGATCCAAAATCTCACTCTGCTTGGACAGGTGGAAAACAGAAATTGATGGACAAAGGAAGAATAAGTAAATTTAATAAGAAATTTCAAAATTTTAAATCAGAAAAAAAAAATTAAATGTCTAACGCACCACTAATGCCAATGGCAACCGCTGTATGGCTTGTAGAAAATACAACATTAACTTTTAAACAAATAGCTGATTTTTGTAAATTGCATGAGGTTGAAGTGCAAGGTATTGCTGATGGAGAAGTTGCTAAAGGAATAAAAGCTTATAATCCAATAATGTCTGGACAACTATCTAGAGAGGAAATCGATTTATCGTCAAAAGACGAGAGCAGACCTCTTCAAATCAAAGGTGCTGATATTGAAATTTCAAATTCAGAAAAAAAGATAAAAAAATATATTCCATTATCAAAAAGACAAGATAAACCAGACTCAGCTCTATGGTTAATAAAACAACACAATATTTTAAAAGACTCACAAATTGCTAGATTAGTTGGTATTACAAAAAATTCTGTAACAGCTATAAGAAATAAAAGTTATTGGAATTATAATAATTTAAATCCAAAAGATCCTGTTGCATTAAATTTATTTTTACAAAAAGACTTGATCGATGCAATTGAAAAAGCTGAAAGAAGGATTAAAAGAGAAAAAAAAGAAAAAGAAAAGTTAAAAGATGCGAAATAATTACAAATTTTCAAATAAGAATAGACATAAAATTATAAAAGTGATAACTACTCATTTTTTTGGAGGTATTTATTAAGATTGAAGTAAAAGATAATAATGTAGAACAAGCTTTGAGAGTTTTAAAAAGAAAACTTCAAAGAGACGGTTTCTTTAGAATAATTAAATTAAAAAATACATACGAAAAGCCGTCTGAAAAGAAAAAAAGAATTCATCAAGAAAATATTAAAAGAGTAAAAAAACTTAATAAATTGAAAAATAGAATTTAGATATTCCGCGGGGTGGAGCAGTCTGGTAGCTCGTCAGGCTCATAACCTGAAGGTCGGCGGTTCAAATCCGTCCCCCGCAACCAAAAAATTATGAAATTTCCTCATCCTAAAAACCTAGAGCAGTATTTTATTTTTAAAGATAAGAATTTTGAGAATGTTTTTAATGAAAACGAAAAATTTAAAATATTAATATATTCACAAAATATTGAAGGTTGGAATAAAGAACTTACCAACATGAAAGAGGCAATATCAAATAAAAGTCATCCTATAGACATTGCTTCTTTTGAGTTATGTCAATATATACTTGAAAATTATAATAAAAAAAAAAATAGTATTATACTTGAGATTGGTTGTTTAAATGGAGGATTAATAGAAAAGATTATTGCGAATAAAAAATATGAATATATTGGTTCAGATGCATCACAAGATCATATTATTGAGTTAGCAGAGAAATTTAAAGATACCCCTTTTATTGTTTTTGATATTACTCAAAATCCTTTTAAGAATAGTATTTGTGATATTTTGATAATGCTTAATGTATTGGAGCATATTAAAAATGATGATCATGCTTTAAATGAGGCCTATAAGTTGTTAAACAATGATGGAAAATTAATTATTGAAGTACCATCTGGAAAATTCTTATATGACGATTATGATAAAAAACTATTACACTTTAGAAGATATAATTCTAAAGAAATTGTTAAGAAAATTTTAAACGCTGGTTTTTTAATTGAAAAAAAAACACATTTAGGTTTTTTTACTTATCCTATTTTTGTTCTAACAAAATTATTTAACAAATTTTTTAAAATTAAAAATATCGTTGAAAAAGAAACAAAAATTTCTAATAATTTTTTAATTAAATTTTTATTTTATATTGAATTAAAACTTCTGAGATTTAATCTTCCATTTGGAATTAGAACAGTTATTTGTGCAAAAAAAAAAATTAAAGATTTTTAGTAATATCTTCGGTCATTTTTTTTGCATCAGCAAAAAGCATTAATGTGTTTTCTTTATAAAAAAGATCGTTATCAATACCAGCATAGCCCGGTGATAAACTTCGTTTTACAAATAATACAGATTTGCATTTCTCAACATCTAACACGGGCATCCCATATATTGGACTTTGAGGATCTGTTTTAGCCACAGGGTTAGTCACGTCATTAGCACCGATTACAAAAGCTACATCTGCGTTTGCAAAATCATTATTAATTTCTTCTAATTCAAATACCTCGTCATATGGCACATTTGCCTCTGCCAATAAAACATTCATATGTCCTGGCATTCTTCCAGCTACCGGATGTATCGCGTAAGAGACTTTAATATCATTTTTTTTTAAAGTATCTACCATCTCTCTTAAGGCATGTTGAGCTTGAGCAACCGCCATTCCATATCCTGGAACAATTATAACTGATGAGGCATTTTTCATTAAAAATGCTGCATCATCTGCGTTACCACTTTTAACTGGTCTTTGTTCTTTACTAGAGATTTTTGAAGTTTCATCTGAAGCACCAAATCCCCCCCAAAATTACATTAAAAAATGATCGGTTCATTCCTTTACACATAATATAAGACAGTATTGCACCTGAGGATCCAACAAGTGCTCCAGTAATAATCAATGCTGTATTTTCTAAAGTAAAACCAATCCCAGCTGCTGCCCAACCTGAATAAGAATTAAGCATTGAAATTACTACCGGCATATCTGCTCCACCAATTGGTATAATTAAAAGAAAACCAATTAAAAATGAAACAGCTAACAGTATCCAAAATAAATTAGATGATTGGGTTGAACATAATAAATAAATTAAAATAATTATTGAAATCAAAATAATTGCATTTAGAGGGTGCTGACCTTTAAATGTAATTGGTGATCCAGACATTATTCCTTGTAATTTTAAGAAAGCAATTACTGAACCTGAGAATGTAATTGCCCCAACAGCAGCACCAATTGACATTTCTATTAAACTACCAAGTTTTATATTCCCTGGTAGACCTAAATTAAATGCCTCAGGGTTTAAGAAAGCAGATATTGCAACAAAGACAGCTGCAAGTCCAACAAGACTATGAAATCCAGCAACTAATTCTGGCATAGCGGTCATTGGAATTTTATAAGCTATGAATGCTCCAATCGACCCACCAACTAAAATAAATAATAATACGATTATAAATCCATAAGAAAAGTTACCCGTGGATAAAAACGTTACTATTATAGCAATAACCATTCCTAGAATACCAAAAAAATTACCCTGTCTGGATGTTTCAGGTGAAGATAATCCTCTTAAGGCAAGAATAAACAATACGCCTGAAACTAAGTAAAAAATTGCAGATAAGTTTGCAGATAACATGATTATTTATCCTTTTTCTTTTTTTTATACATTGCCAACATTCTTTGAGTTACTAGAAACCCACCAAAAATATTGATTGCTGCCAAAGCTATCGCTAGAAAACCAAATATACTTGAGGTATTAAAAATAGTATCAGAATTTCCTGACAAGCCTGCAATTATCGCCCCAACAATAATAACAGATGAAATTGCATTAGTAACAGACATCAAAGGCGTGTGTAATGATGGAGTAACACTCCACACTACATAATATCCAACAAAGATTGAAAGGATGAATATACTTAATCTAAATATTAAAGGGTCAATTTCCATGATTACTTAATTAATGTCTTTTCTATAATTTCATCTTCTAAATTAATATTTATCTTTTTATTTTCTTTGTCGAACAAATTATTAACAAAATTTAGAACATTTTTTGCATATAAGTTTGAAGCAGAAATAGGCAATTTATTTAATATATTAGACTCACCCATTATTTTAACTCCGTTTTTCTCGATAATTTTGTCCACCTCAGTAAATGCAGTATTTCCTCCTTGAATTGCTGCTAAATCATATATAACTGATCCTGCTTGCATTTTTGCAAACATATTTTCTTTTATAATTAAAGGAGCTTTTTTACCTGGTATCAAAGCTGTACAAATTACAATATCAATTTTTTTTAAAGTTTCAGATAAAAGTTCTTCTTGTTTTTTTTTAAAATCTTCAGAAGCTTCTTTAGCATAACCACCCTCTGTTTCCAAATTTTCTGAACCCTCGACAGTTAAAAATTTACCACCTAAACTTTCAACTTGTTCTTTTGAAGCCATTCTTACGTCGGTGGCAAAAACTATAGCACCCATCCTTTTTGCAGTTGCGATTGCTTGCAGGCCAGCAACACCAGCCCCTACAACTAACACCTTTGCCGCTGGAACTGTGCCTGCAGCTGTCATCATCATTGGTATAGCTTTTTTAAAATTTGCAAAAGATTCTATTACAGCTTTATACCCAGCAAGATTTGCTTGTGAAGACAATATATCCATAGATTGAGCTCTAGTGATTCTAGGAAGTAATTCTAGTGAAAAAAGATTTATCTTTTTTTTAGCTAAATTTTCTAATTTTTCTTTATTATTATAAGGATTTAAAATACCAATGAGTGATTGGTTTTCTTTGATAATTGAAATTTTATCATCTGATAACAATCCAAGTTGAACTATTATATCTGAAGATTTTAAAACTTCTTTTTCATCTTTTAAAATATTAACACCAAAATCTTTATAATGATCATCTTTTATACCTAGATGAGATCCATAATTTTCAATTAAATTTATCTCAAATCCAAGAGAGGTATATTTTTTTACTATTTCAGGAGTTATAGCTATTCTTTTTTCTATATCTTGATTTTCGAAAATAGACCCAATTTTCATTTGGCAACCTTACAATAAGAATATTGCCATTAAAACCAAAACACTAATGACAGCGACAGTTCCCCACAGAACAAATTTTGTAAAATTATTCCAAGTATTTTTATGGTTTTCATTATCCATAAAATTTATTTTTGTCTTGCTTTGAATTTTGGGTTAGTTTTATTAATTATGTAAACTCTTCCTCTTCTTCTAACTAATTTAGAATTTAAATCTCTTTTTTTTATCGATTTAAGTGAGCTTTTTATTTTCATAAAATTTATCTCTTAATAAACGAAGATATGTAATCTTTCAAATTTATTTTTCCAAATCTTCTAAATACCTTATTATTTAATGAAATTTTAGTTAGAGCAGAAGCATATCTTTCACCTGGTCTTTTTTTTAAATATATTATTTTACTCCTGAACATTTTAGCTACATTTTCAATAGAGTATGACTTCTTATGAGAAATTGAATAATGAGCACACTTTTTTCTTTTCCAAGCCTCATAACAGATAGCAATTGTATCATCTATATGAGTAAATCTTCTCTTTTGAGTTCCCGGCTTAACCACCGGAAGCGGCTTATTTCTTCTAAAATGATATTCAAAAATACCTATTACTGTAGCCATTGGTCCAGTTGAGATTTGTCTTGGACCATAAACATTATAAAAATAAACTACTTCATATTTAAACTTAAACCATTTTTTTAAATTCTCTAATAACTCTAAATTTTTTGATTTTGTAAAAGCATATGGGGATAAATTCTTATCTTTACCATTATTGCCTAAACTAGCTGATGTGGCAGAATAAATGAGTCTAATCTTATTTTCTAAACAAAATTTGAATACAGCCTTACTACCCATTGAATTTGATTTAAAACATTCATCAAAATTTTTAAAACTTTGATAGATTCTTGCGAACTCACCAAAATGAAAAATTGAATTAATATCTTTTTTATATCTTTTAAGTATAGTATTTATCTTTAATGTACTACCTTTTAGATATTTAACTCTTTTATTTTTAATATGATTTTTTCTTAAACCGCTAGAATAATTATCTAAACTAATTATATTTTTTTTTGTTTTTTTTAATAAATATTTAATTAAGTTAGACCCAACAAAACCTGCGCCACCAGTTACGAGAACAAAATTTTTCATTAAATTTTAATGCCTGGCAACGACTTACTCTTCCATGCCTTAAGACAAAGTACCATCAGCGCTGAAAGGCTTGACTGCCGAGTTCGGAATGGGATCGGGTATGACACTTTCGCAATAATTACCAGGCGAGTGTTTTATATTGACAAATATAATTTAAATCAAGAATAAAATATAATAATTTTAACTTAATCTACTGCATATTATCTAATATTTAAATGTACTAATTTTTATTTTTTTATAATATTTATATTCTTAATCATTAGAAATTGTTTAAAATTGAAAAAGTTAAATATCAGTATTATTATTCCCACTCGTAATAGATATCAAAAATTAATAAATACTATTAATTATTTATCCAAAAATTCATTTTTTTTTAGAGAAATAATCATTGTGGACTCTTCAGATAAAAATAAAAAAGATATCAAAAAAATAAAAAATAAATATAAAAATTTAAAAATTAAAATCTTTTATAGTAAACCTTCTATTTCTCTACAAAGAAATATTGGTTTAAATAAAGTTAAGAAAAATACTAATTATATTATGTTTCTTGACGATGATGTAAAATTTAAAAAAAAAAGTTTCAAAATAATGAGAGATTTTTTAAATAATAACAAAAAATACTCAGGTATAGGTTTTAATTTAATTATAAAAAATACAAATCAAATTTTTGAAAAATTTAAAAGAAGTAAAATTTTTCAATTACTTGGAGTTTACGATTACTCTGAGGGTAAAGTGACGATTTCAGGTTGGCATACAAAAGCAATCAATTTAAAGAAAGATATTAATGTCGAATGGCTACCAACACAAGCAGTTATTTATAAATATAATATTATAAAAAAAAGAAGGTTCAATTTAGATTATGGTGTTTATAGCTATTTAGAAGATCTTGATTTTAGTTATTCTATAAAAAATAATTTGATTATTCATTCAAAAGCAAAATATTCAAGTAATAATATAGTGAAAAGAAA
>CACOQC010000022.1 GCA_902629215.1 uncultured Pelagibacteraceae bacterium
CTTTTAAAAATTTTTTCGTAAATTTGATGTTTAATATCAATTCTCTCAACAACTGCCTCTACAACCCAATCTGCTTTTTCAACAACTGAAAAATCATCAGTAATATTTCCAACTTTAATGTTATTTATTTTAGATTTATCAATTAATAATGGTGGTCTTGATTTATGAATTCTTTCTCTAGCTTTCTCACTTATCTCAGTTTTTAAATCTAGTAATGTAACAGGAATATCTGCATTACAAAGATGTGCAGCAATACCACTTCCCATTGTACCTGAGCCGATAACCACTACATTCTTAATCTTCATGAAATAATTTTGTTATTGATTTATTCCTCTGAGTCTCTCAGATCTTCTTCTCAAAAGCTCAGCTGTTACTAATATTAATGTTGATAAAATAATTAAACAAGTTGCCACAGCTAGAATTGTTGGACTCAACTGTTCTCTTAAACCCGTCCACATTTGGATTGGGATAGTTGTATTTTCTAATCCAGCTAAAAATAAAACTACAACCACCTCATCAAATGAGGTCACGAAAGCAAATAAACCTCCTGATATAACTCCTGGTAAAATTAATGGTAAAGTAATTTTCATAAATGTATTTACTGGATCACTCCCCAAACTTGCAGCAGCTCTTGTCACACTATGATCAAATCCTGACAAAGTAGCCGTAACTGTAATTACCACAAAAGGTGTTCCTAAAATAATATGAGCAAGAACAATACCTGTATGAGTTGCCGCTAAACCAGCTTTTGCCATAAAGAAAAATATTGCAACACCAGAAATAATTAAAGGTACAATCATTGGAGAAATTAAAACTGCCATTATCAAACCTTTGTAAGGCATGTGTCTACTACTCAACCCTAATGCAGCAACTGTTCCAAGTATAACAGAACCTATTGTAGCAAAGATTGCTATTATAAAACTATTCTTAGCAGCTAATCCCCAAGGATTTTTAGTCCCATAGATCATATCTTTATACCATCTCAAAGAAAAAGCATCCGGATCTAGACTCTTCATCCCATCAGAAAAACTTAAAAATTCTTCAGCATTAAACGATAATGGAAATATTACGAATAAAGGTGCAATTAGGAAAAAGAAAACAGCGCCACAAATTGTTAGATAGATGTAATGCCAAATTCTATAGTGTGGTTCAGTGTATTTTGGTAAAGCCATTATAATTATCCTAATTTAATATTATCTATTCCAACTATTTTGTTATAAAGCCAATAAATCACCAATACTCCACTCAATAACATTAATCCCATTGCAGAAGCAAAACTCCAGTCTAGTGTGCTTTTCATATGAAAGGCAATCTGATTACTGATTAAAGTTCCAGATGCCCCACCAACCAAGGCTGGTGTAATGTAATAACCAATCGCCAAAATAAATACTAATAAACAACCTGCACCTATTCCAGGTATCGTTAGTGGAAAATAAACTTTCCAAAAAGCGACGAACGGCGTTCCACCCAATGATTTACCAGCCCTCATCAAGCTTGGTGAGATAGTTTTCATTACACTGTAAAGTGGTAGGACCATAAATGGCAGCAATATTTGTGTCATTGCTACATAACTTCCTGTTTTGTTGTACATCATTTCAGGTCTATTATCGTCTGCAACTAATCCAATCCCTACAAAGAAATCATTTACGATTCCTTGCTGTTGTAACAATATCATCCAGCTAGCAGTTCTTACAAGTAATGAAGTCCAGAACGGTAGCAGTACACAGATCATTAGTAAGTTACTATATTTCATTGGTAAGGTAGCTAATAAATGAGCAATAGGATAAGCCATCAAGAAACAAAATACAGTCACAAAAAATGCAATTTCTAAAGTTCTTAACCACAACACTCTATGTATCCTTCTATCTTCATCAACGCTTACTATTTTCCCTTCTTCATTAACATACATGTCCATTCCTTTTAGATATTTTTGACCTGTAAATTCAGGAGCTCTTCTTTGAATTGCTCTCCAATACTCAACATCAGCCCATCTTTTGTGTACTGACATTATTTGTTCTTTGTAGTTTCCTTCTTCAAATGATTTTGATTTTCTTCTTAACTTTTTAATAATACTTTTAAATCCATTTTTAGTGTAATTTAACTGGGTGGATAATTTACCTTCTCTTTTATCCTCAACTAATTTTATAAAATCTTCATGAAAAGCAGCAAAAACTTCTTCCTCTGGTAACTCTTGACCATCCCAGTTTTCCATTGCTTTAAAAGTTTTTGGAAGCATTTGTGTTACCATTTTATCGTCAACACTTCTAAAAAGCATATCACCTATTGGGAAGACATACGTAATAATTAAAAAAAACAGTAAAGGAGCAACAAGCAAGAAAGCTTTGATCTTATTCTTTCTCTCAGCCTTTTTAAGACTTACCTCTAAAGGTATTCCATCTGTTGTTAAAATCTGTTTTGTTTCTGAGCTCATAAATAAAAAGGGCGGTTATAAATAACCGCCCTTAAATTATAATATATAATTAAGTTTAATAAAACTTAAATTATAGACCAGCTTTCATAGCTTCCCATTTTTCACCAAGTTCTGTTCCGTTATCAGCCCAGAAAATTGGATCTACTAGGAAATAGTTTTTAGTGTTAGCTGGTGCAGTTGGCATTTGTGGTACCATGTTAGTCTTACCATCTTTATACCAAGGCTCACCTTTTTCCATAATACCAATTGAAGATTTTCTCCAAGGAGCATATGCAATATATTTAGCACTTCCTGCTAACATCTCAGAACTAGTCATCATAGCTAAAGCTTTTTTAGCCATACCATTAGCATCATTTGGTCCACCTTTAACTTGTACGAAATATTCGTAGTCAAGTCCTTGGCCATCCCAAACTTGTTTGATTGGTGCACCTTCTCCAATTTCAGCATTGAAGAATCTACCATTCCAACCAGTAGCCATTACTACTTCACCTGATACTAACAGTTCTGGTGGTTGAGCACCTGCTGACCAAAATACACATCCGCCTTTTGGATCTGTACATAATTTTTTGATCTTGTTCATTGCTCTTTCAACACCTTTTTCTGTTTCTAAAGCTTTATAGATTTTTGCTCCGCCTTTTCCTGGCTTAATACCATCTGCAGCTAAAGCGATCTCTAAATTAGTTAAAGCGCTTTTGTAGATAGCTCTTTTTCCAGGGAATTTCTTTGTGTTAAAGAAATCTTTGATAGTCTTTGGAGTACCTTTAACATTATTAGTGTTATAAGCATAGTTCCAAGAATACAAGATATTTCCTACAGCACACTTACTTGGCATTGCAGTAAAGAAATCTTTACTTGCTGGAGTTCCATCTGGAGCTGGTGGAAAGTCTTTGTCAAAATCAAATTCAACAAATAATCCTTCATCACATCCAGTGATAGTATCCATTGCAAACACGTCGATTATATCCCACGTGATCTTCCCAGCTTCTTTTTGTGCTTTAATTTCTGATAAACCACCTGAATAATCAACCCAAGCAATGTTAATGCCTAGTTTTTTAGCAGTTGGATCACCATAACCTAACTTTTGAGACTCAGTATAAGCCCCACCCCAAGACACTGCAGTTACTGTTGTTGCAAATGCTGAAGTAGTTAGTGAAAGTACAAAAGAAATAGCTAGTAATATTTTACTTAGTTTTTTCATTTTTCCTCCGTTTAAACGTTTTTATAAACCAAATTAAAACAACTTCAGTAAGGAGAGTCAACAGGCGTTTTTTACTTATTCTACAATAATTCTGAGATGTCTATTTTGGGTCTAGGGCTCTTGCGTCTTGACTATTCCAGCCAATCTTAATTTCATTTCCAAGCTTAATATCTAGATTTGCAGAACTGTTGGGAACTTTTAAAATAAATTCAGGATTACCTAATAGGTTTATTCTAACTCTTGTATGATCACCATGATAAATTACTTCCTCAATTTTACCATTGTGAATGTTGTCCATTTTATCTTTAGGATTAATTAAAGCTCTTTCGGGTCTTAATGAAACTTTAGTTCTATCACCTTTGGACTTCACCGATATAGGATTTGCAATTATTTCAGCATTAGCGAGCTTAACTTTGCATTTGTCACCTGATAAATCAGAAACTTCACCATTAAATGTATTATTCTCACCAATAAACTCTGCAACAAAAGAGTTTACAGGCTTCTCGTACAATTCATCTGGGCTTGATAGTTGTTGAACTTTTCCATCATTAAATACTGCAATTCGATTTGACATAGTTAAAGCTTCACTTTGATCATGAGTTACATAAACAACTGTTACACCAATACTTTCATGAATATGTTTAATTTCATATTGCATACTTTCTCTTAAATTTTTATCCAAAGCTCCTAAAGGCTCGTCCATCAAAACTAATTGTGGATCAAATACCAATGATCTTGCAACCGCTACCCTTTGTTGTTGTCCACCTGATAATTGTCCTGGCATCCTGGATGCAAAGCCTTGAAGTGAAACCATTGATAATGCTTTATCTATTTTTTTATCTGCTTCATCTTTTGGAATTTTTCTAACTCTTAATGGAAATGCTAAATTTTCATAAACTGTCATGTGTGGAAACAAAGCATAATTTTGAAAAACCATTCCAATTCCTCTTTTGTGAGGAGGTATGCTTGAAATAGCTTTTCCACCTAAATATATTTCACCATTAGTAGGAGTTTCAAATCCTGCTAACATCATTAAACATGTTGTTTTACCAGAACCAGAAGGGCCTAACATTGTAATGAATTCTCCTTCAGCTATATCTAATTGAAGATCTTTGACGACTAAAACTTTACCATCGTAGCTTTTATCTACATTTTCAAACTTAACGAAATCTTTTTGTTTTGACATAAAATAAATAACTTTAAAACATTTGTGTGAATAAATATCAACCTTTAATAATTAGCTTTTAACGTGAAGTTCTTTAGAAAAATTACAAAATAGTTCAGCTCCTTGATCAGTTACTCTAACTGCTTCTGAAGCCTCAACACCCCAATCTCCAAACTGCATTACTGCAATCATATGAAAACAAATGTTGGGTTCCAGGGGCGTCATGTCTCCCTTATATATATTTAGAGTGTGCTCACCCCAATCAGGAGGATATCCAATTCCAATTGAATAACCTGTTCTAGATGTTTTTTCTATTCCGTATTTATCTAATATTTTCCAAAATGCTTGTGCTACATCATCAACTGTGTTTCCAGGTTTTGTCGCATCAATGCCCGCTTGTAAGGCTTCAATTGTTTTTTTCATTGTATCAATCTTTAACTGGTTAGGCTTTCCGAGCAAAACAGTTCGAGCCATTGGTGCATGGTATCTCTTATAAACTCCTGAAAGTTCAATGATTGTTGCCTCGCCTTCTACAAATTTATCATCTGTTGCCGTTAGATGTGAAGCTGAAGTTCCTTTTCCGGTTGGTAATAATGTTGCAATACTTGCATACTCCCCACCAAATTCAGGTGTCCCATGGAATAATGCTTTTTGTATTTCACCGACAGCATCACACTGTCGAACACCTGGTTTAATTATATCAAAAGCAGTTTTCATTCCAATTTCTGAAATCTTTGCAGCAGATTTCATAAAACCTATTTCAGTATCAGATTTAACTAACCTTGCCCAATTAACTAATCGATCTGAGTCTTTTATTTTTGCATTTGGCAACCCTTGTTTAATTTTTTCATAACAGAAAGCAGTAAAATAATGTGCATCCATTTCTAAACCTATTGAAAGCTTATCCCACTTTTTATCTTTGATTATCTTTACTAAATAATCGTAAGGATGCTTTGGCCATGTATGAATATAATGTTCATCATAAACAATAATATTTTCTTTTTTAACATATGATTTTATATAAGCACCACCGGCATCTTGTTTTCTTACAAAACATATTGGTTCCTCTGCATTTGCATGAACTATTGCACATTGAGCATAATAAAAAGACCACGCATCATATCCTGTTAAATAATTTATATTATTTGTGTCATGTGAAATTAAAAGCTCAATGCCTTTTTCTTGCATCATCTTTTGAACTTTAGAAAGTCTTTGTTTATATTCTTCTTTAGTAAAAAGCATAATTAACTATTTAAAAATAATTTTCCAAAACCTCTTATATCATTATTTTGACCAATCTCCTCTAATGTGTTCCAAATTAGAGCTTGGTTGCTTGATAGAACAGGTTTATTTAATTTTTTTTCTAACTTATCAATTATATTTAGGACTGGTAATGCCGTACATGAGATAAATAAAGCATCAGCATCAGCTAAATCCATATTAGATAAAGTTTTAAATAAAAAATCTTCATCAACTTTACCAATGTCATAATCTGCAGCAATATCCAAATAAGTATTAGAAATGATGTCAAATTTTTCACCTAAAAAAAAATTTATAACTTCATCATTCAGTTTTTTAGAGTAAGGAGTAAAAATTGCTAATTTTTTTACATTAAATTTTTTTAAAGCTTTTATTGCAGCTGAACTAGGAGTAGTAAGTTTTGCTTTAGGTTTTGCGGCTTTAACTTTTTTTTCTATTGAATCATAGCCAGCAGCAATCGTTCCTGAAGTACAGCCATATACTACACAATCTATATCCTCATTTGGTAGTATATTATTTGTTACCTCAGTTACTTTTTCTGACATCTTTATTAAATTTTCTTTAGTAAGAGGATTGTAGCACTCAATTCTATTAACAAAAAAATCTATCTCTTTATCTTTTATTACTTTTATAAAATCCTTTTCAATCATAAAATCTGTTGCAAGGGCAATTAAGCCAACTCTAGGGTTATGCTTCTTTAAAAATTGAGGGTCTATTTTTTCTAATTTCATATATTTTATTTAAAGGTTGATTAAATATATATTGATTAAATAGTCTAGTTAAATTAGAGTCTTTAAAAAGCGATACATAACTCGTCGATATTTATCAAAAATTCGAAAGTGGGATCGATCGTCTTAGATTTAAATATTTAAGGAGGTTCGAATGAAATTTGGATATTTTTGTAATACTACTAATTGGAAACATAAACCTTACGAACAATTACTAGATGAGACCAAGGAAATCACTACTTACTGTGATGAAAATAATTGGAATTCTATTTGGTATACAGAACACCATTTTAATCACGAAGGAATGGAGTCGTGTACTAATCCAATTATGATGGGTGTCGATGCTGCTGCTAGAACAAAACAAATTAGAATTGGACAAGCTTGTAATGTAATTACATTTCATAACCCAATCAGACTTGCTGAAGATATTGCATTGTTAGATCAATTATCTAATGGTCGTGTTGAAGTTGGTATTGGTAGAGGAATTTATGGTAGAGAAGCAATAAACATGAATAAAGAAGCTGATTTAAAAGATCAGGCAAAAAATTTCAGATTATTTGATGAAACATTAACAATTATGAAAAAAGCATGGACTGAAGAATTTTTCAGTCATGAGGGAGAATTCTACACGTATCCTTCTCCAAACTTTATTTGGCAGCACGACATGAGTCCTCCTAATAAAAAATTTTTAGATACAAAAACAAATGAAATTAAAAAGATAAGTGTTGTACCTAAGCCAAAACAAAATCCTCATCCACCAATTTGGCAAGTTGTTGATGGTGCAAGATCAATTGAATGGGCAGCTCAAAATGGCCTAAATACTATAATGTGGATACCCACTGTAAAAGCATTAAAGAAAAGATTTGAAATATATAGAGATGCCAAATCAAAAGCAGAAAATAGAGAGGTTCCTTTAGGAGAGGGGATTTCTTTAGTAAGAGATATGTTTGTTGCTGAAACTATGGAAGAAGCTGAGAAATTAGCTGGGGAACATATTATTAATTACATGAGATGGGTTTGTCACTGGCGAGGATTAGGTAATCACATGGATCCAGGTGAAGAATTACCAGAAACAAAACACAAATTAGATTTACTTAATTATGAATTTTTGCACAAACGAAATTTATTATTTGGAACACCTGAATATGTTGTTGGTAAAATCAAAGAATTACAATCAGAGCTAAACTTACAAAATCTTCAAGTGTGGTCTAATTTTCCAGGTATAGATCATGATGCTTGTATGAGAAGTATTAAGCTTTTTAATGACGAAGTTATCCCAAAAATAAATGTTGATACATCAAGCTTAGAAAAGGCAAGTTAATGGAACTTGAGCTAAGAAAGTTTACTAAATTTGTAGATAAAACATTTATCGAGGGTGAAAAAAAAGCAAAAGAACCTGTTTTACTAGTTTCAGTAGCTGCAGTATTTAAAAATCCATGGCATGGCAAAGGTTTTGTAGAAGATCTAAAACCAATTATTTTAGATCTAGCTCCAAAGCTTGGTGATATTTTAGTTCCAGAACTTATAAAAGAAATTGGATCACCAGATAAAATATTAGCTTATGGTAAAGCTGGTACCGTTGGTTTGGATGGTGAAATAGAACATGCATCTGCATTTATTCACACTTTAAGATTTGGAAATAAATTCAGAGATGCTGTTGGAGGAACATCTTATTTGAGTTTTACTAATACAAGAGGGCCCGCAGGTTCAAAAATATCCATACCAATGATGCATAAAACAGACTCAGGGCTTAGACCTTATTATTTAACTCATGAATTTACTATTCATGATGCACCTTTTGATAACGAAATTGTAATTGCAATTGGTGGAGCTTCAAGTGGTAGAGCTCATGCAAGAACCGGTGATCGTTATCAAGATATGAAAGAGATGGGATTAAATCCAAAATAATTTAATGTCTAATAATTTTGATCCAAATCAAAATCACTATATCTATATTGAAAAAGATACTACTCCATTAATGTTTATACATGGTGTTGGTCTAGATCATCAAATGTGGGATCCACAAATAGATAATTTGAAAGAATTTTCAACTATAACTTATGATTTACTAGGACATGGAAAAACTCCGTGTAAAAAAGATAAATTAAGTCTAAATGATTTTTCCAATCAACTTATAAATATTTTAGAACATCTTAAAATAGATAAAATTCATTTAATTGGTTTTTCATTGGGATCTTTGATTGCTTTAGATTTTGTATCAAAAATACAAAATAAAGTTGATAAACTTATATTGATTGGAACAACATATAAAAGAACTATAGAGGAAAGATCTCTTGTTATTGATAGATATAATCAAGCAAAACTAAATAAACCAATTTCAAAACAAGCATTAAAAAGATGGTTTACAGATAAATATTTAGAGGAAAATCCAAAAACGTATGATTCATTTATGAATATCTTAAATAAAAATTCTGTAGATCATAAAAATTTTCTAAAAGCTTATGAATTATTTGCTAATCACGAGGATAATATTCCTTTAATACAAGGCATATCTTCCAAAACTTTAGTTATGACAGGTTCAGATGATCCAGGATCAACGCCAGCCATGTCTAAGAAATTAGCAAAAGATATACCTAATTCAAGCTATGTTGAGATTAAAAGTGGAAAACATCTTTGTAGTATAGAATGTGCAGATGATGTTAATATGAAAATAAGAAATTTTATTAATAATTAAATGTCAAAAATTCAAAATTTTAAAATGTATATTAATGGTGAGTGGGTAGACTCTTCATCAGGAAAAAAAATAGAAACTTTAAACCCTGAAAATAATGAGGTTTGGGCAACAGTTCCTGAAGCAGATGAAAAAGATGTAGATAAAGCTGTTCAATCGGCTCAAAATGCATTTGAAAATAATTGGTCAAGACTTCATCCAAGAGAAAGAGCTAAATACTTAAGATTGATTGGAGAACAATTGAGAGCTAACGCTGAACATCTTGGTAAAATTGAAACTATTGATACTGGAAAACTTTTCAGAGAAACAAAAACTCAGGCAAACTATATAGCTGAATATTATGATTATTTTGCAGGATTAGCAGATAAAGTTGAGGGAACAGTTGTTCCCGTTGATAAACCAGATATGCAAGTTACAACAACAAGAATCCCTATTGGTGTTGTGGCTGCAATTATTCCCTGGAACTCTCAAATGCTTTTAACAGCAGTTAAGTTAGCACCAGCTCTTGCAATGGGAAATACTGTTGTCATTAAAGCATCAGAGCTTGCTCCTGTTACTCTTTTAGAATTTGCAAAACTAATTGAAAAAACTGGAATACCTAATGGTGTAATAAATATTATTACCGGACTAGGTGAACCATGTGGTAAAGCATTAACTACTCATGACCTTGTAGAAAGAATTGCTTTTACAGGTGGTCCAGAAACTGCAAAACATATTGTAAAAAACTCTGCTGAGAATTTATCACAAGTAAGTTTAGAACTTGGAGGTAAAAGTCCAGTGGTTGTTTTTGAAGATGCAGATCAAGAAAATGCTTTAAATGGTATCACTGCTGGTATATTTGGAGCAAGTGGACAAAGTTGTATAGCTGGATCAAGACTTTACTTACACACAAAAATTTATGATGAGTTTTTAAAAAAATTAATTGAAAAAGCAGAAAAAATAAAATTAGGAAGTCCAATGGAAGATGATGCTCAAATGGGGCCTCTCAATAGTTTTAAACAATTAGAAAATATAGAAAAAAAAATTAAAGAGACTATTGAACAGGGTGGAAAAATAAGATGCGGAGGCAAAAGATCATCAATTTCAAATAAAGGTTATTACTTTCCAGCAACAATAATTGAATGTGAAAATCATAACTTACCTGTTGCAGAAAATGAATTGTTTGGACCAATTTTATCTGTAATGAAGTTTCAAAATGAAAAAGAGGTAATAGAAAAAATGAATGATAATAAATATGGTTTATCTTCTGGGGTTTATACTTCTAATTTTGCAAGAGGACTTAGGGTTTCAAAAGCAATTAGGGCTGGAATAGTTTTTATAAATACTTATAGATTAATATCTCCAATGGCACCATTTGGAGGGATAAAAGATAGTGGTTACGGTAAAGAAGCAGGTATAGAGTCAATTAAAGAATACACTAGAATTAAAACTACCTGGTATAATTCTTCTGATAAACCTATGTCTGACCCATTCACTATGGGTTAATAACCTCTTAAACTTGATATTATTTATAAAAATAAGCTAATTTGTTTATTGAAAATCTTTTTAAATAAGATTTAATTTATCTTTTATAAATTGTTAACAAATAGAGGAAAATAATGAAAAAACTATTTATCGCTGCAATTATCTTTGTTTCTACTTTTACAACAAATGTATTTGCAGAAGTTAAAATGGGGATCATTTTAGGATTTACTGGTCCTATTGAATCTCTAACACCAGCTATGGCTGCATCTGCAGAACTTGCTTTCAAAGAAGCTTCAGACTCAGGTTCGCTATTAGGTGGAGAAACTATTTCAGTAGTAAGAGCAGATTCTACTTGTGTTGATTCAGCCGCAGCAACTGCAGCAGCTGAAGGTGTTATTTCACAAGGTGTAGCAGCTATAATGGGTGCTGACTGTTCAGGTGTAACAGGAGCAATTGCTTCAAACGTTGCTGTACCAAATGGTGTAGTAATGATTTCACCATCAGCTACATCACCAGGATTAACAACTCTTGATGATAAAGGATATTTCTTTAGAACTGCTCCATCTGATGCAAGAGGTGGTCAGATTTTAGCTGATATTACTAAAGATAGAAAAGTTAAAAGTGTTGCAATCACATATACAAACAATGACTATGGAAAAGGTTTAGCAGATGTTTACAAAGCAGCTGTTGAAGCTCATGGTATTAAAGTAACAACTGTGACTGCTCACGAAGATGGTAAAGCAGACTACTCTTCAGAAGTAGCAACACTTGCTTCAGCGGGTGGTGATGCAGTTGCTGTTATTGGTTACCTTGACCAAGGTGGTAAGGGAATAATCCAAGCTTCTTTAGATTCAGGTGCATTTGACAAATTTGTTTTATCAGATGGTATGATTGGACAATCACTTGTAGATGCATTTGGAAAAGATCTTAAAAAATCTTTTGGTTCAATGCCAGGATCGACTGGAAAAGGTGCTGGGGTATTTGCTAAAGTTGCAAGTGCTGCTGGTATAGATAGTTCAGGTCCATACACAGGTGAATCTTATGATGCAGCTGCTTTAATTGTTTTAGCAATGCAAGCGGGTAACTCAGCTGATAGAGCATCAATTGCAAAAAATGTAATGGATGTTGCCAATGGTCCTGGAACAAAAATTTATCCAGGTGAACTTAAAAAAGCTTTAGATTTATTAGCTAAAGGTAAGAAAGTAAACTACGAAGGTGCTACAGGAGTTACTTTTACTCCCGTCGGTGAAGCTGAAGGTTCTTTCTTAGAGCAAGAAGTAAAAGGCGGAAAATTTAAAACTAAAAAACAAAGATAATTTATCTTAAAATTAAAACCCCCAGCATTAATTTGTTGGGGGTTTTTTTTTACAAAAAATAGATTTTGTTGTATAATTATGTTGTCCTGATTTAGAAAAACTCTACTTGCTGGGACTTAAAACACAACGCTAAAGGAGAAAAATGAAACTAATAATACAATCAATAAAAAACTACTTTAAATCAAAAAAGGATAAAGGTTTAGAGCCTGTATTCTTTGAAAAAATAGGTGATAAAAATACCTCTAGAGATGAAATGAAAGAAAATTTAATTAAAGCTTTGAAAAAAAATGGTTGGACTTTAAAAAAATAAATATTTATCAGCCATATACAAAGCCCAAGCTATTGCGGCACCTGTAATAATATATTTCATATTGTTATTTTATTTCTATTTTTTCTGGAAGTATACCTTTTGGTCTATATCTCATTATCACTAAAAGTCCTACTCCCATCATTAAAAATCTAAAATACGGAACACTTTCAATTAAGTGTACTTTTAAAAAGTGTGTATCATCTAGTCCAGCAGTAGTTAAATTGACCAAGTAAAGACCAATCGGTGCCGCCTCAATCCATAAGAACCAGACAACAAAACCTCCAAGAATTGCACCAAAGTTATTTCCACTTCCACCAACAATAACCATTACCCAAATTAAAAAAGTATATCTCAAGGGCCTATAACTGCCTGGGGTAAACAATCCATCTTGTGTAACTAACATTGCACCTGCGATACCAACAATAGCTGAGCCTAAAACAAAAATTAACAAGTGTTGTTTAACTACATTTTTACCCATTGCATTAGCTGCTTCCTCATTATCTCTAATTGCTCTCATCATTCTTCCCCAAGGAGAATAAAGAGCTTTTTGAGTTAAGATTAATAGAATAATTACTACAACCAAAAATAACCCAGAATAACAAAGTTTTACAAAAACTGATGATCCTTCGATTACAAGTTGGTTTAAAGCTGCTTGTCTTTCGGTTAAATCACTTATTAAATTTAATTTACTTGAGTTAAATTTTTCAACGAAATTTATAAACCAATCTGTTTGCTGTAAATTTACTTCATAAGGTGCAGGTCTTTTTAATCCGATTACATTCTTAACCCCTCTTGTTAACCAATCCTCATGTTTTATTATTGCAATAACAATTTCTGATATCAGTAAGGTTGCAATAGCTAAATAATCAGCTCTCAATCCTAAGGCTACTTTTCCTATAACAAAAGCTAATCCACCTGCAAAAAAAGCTCCAACAACCCAAGAAAAAATAATTGGAAGGCCTAATCCACCAAGAAAACCAGTTTTTGCTGGTTCTACATCTTCAATTGCCTCAATTCCAGGCTCTGAAATGAATCTTATGATAATAATTCCTAAAATTATAATAGCAGCTACAATGTAAGTTCTATTTTTTGACTTCTTATAATTTTTTAAAATATATCTTACAGCCAATACCATTGCTATTATAAGAAAAAGACTAAATAAAATATTTGATCCACCTACACTCCAAGCTTCTTGAACTGGATCTACTGAAATTAGAACCGCTGCTAAACCACCTAAAGCTGTAAAACCCATTATCCCAAAGTTAATAAGACCAGCATAACCCCATTGAATATTAGCGCCCATTGTCATCACTGCTGAAATAAGACAAAGATTAAATATTGATAGAGCAATGTTCCAAGACTGAAATATACCCACAAGGATAATTAACCCCATCATTATACTGTAAGCAGCAATTACGTTTAAATTTTTTCTCACAACACCTTCCCTTTAAATATGCCTGATGGACGATAGAGCAAGACAATGACCAGTATTGAAAAAGATACTGCAAATTTGTAATCTGTAGAAAGCAATTGAACTAGGCCGTCTGGCTCCATACTTTCAGGTAAAACATACATGAAAAATTTTTTATAAGCATAAGTTAATAATATTTCAGAGAAAGCAATAACATATCCTCCGAGAAACGCTCCAAATGGATTACCAATACCACCCACTATAGCTGCTGCGAATATTGGCAGCATATTATTAAAGTAGGTAAATGGTTTAAAGCTTTTGTCTAAACCATATAAAGCACCACCAATAGTAGCAAGGATACCTGCTATGATCCAAGTTGTCATAACAATTTTTTTTGGATCAATACCTGATAATAATGCTAAATCCTCATTATCAGAATACGCTCTCATACTTTTTCCTGTCTTAGTTTTATTTAAAAACCAAAACAGAGTTGAAACTAAAATCAATGTAACAATAATTGTAATAACTTGAGTAGATTTTATCGCAAGACCTTCGGTTAATCCTGTCATTTCTTTAAATTCACCTGCTTTAATCAAAAATTTTTCTCCATCAAAAAATCTTCTATCAGAGGGTCCAATAATTATACGAACCACTGCTTGAGTAACAAACATTACTCCAATACTCACCATCGCTAATTGTACAGGAGGACTTTTTTTTATTCGATAATATTTAAAGACAAATTTATCTATTATTAACATGTAACTAACCATAAAAATAACAGCAAAAGGAATTGCTAAAAGAGCTGTAGGAAAAACTCCAAGATCAATTCCAACAGACTGAAAATACCAAGTGAATAGGATTACAAACATTGTTCCAAAAGACATCATGTCTCCAGTAGCAAAGTTTGCAAATCGTAAAATCCCATAAATTAAAGTTACAAAAATTGCGCCAAGCGCTAATTGAGATCCATATGATAAAGCTGGAACAAAAATATAGTTTAATAAAAGTATAATTGCGTTTACAAAGTCCATATTAACCACCTAAAAAAGAGCTTCTTACTCTTGGATCTTCTAATAATTCTTTTCCCGTACCAGAATGCCGGTTCTCACCTGTTACCAAAACATATCCTCTATCAGAAATATTTAGTGCTTGTTTTGCATTTTGCTCGACCATTAAAATTGCTACATTTGTTTTTTTTACTTTCACAATATGATCAAATAGTTCATCCATCACAATGGGTGATACGCCTGCAGTTGGTTCGTCCAGCATTAATACAGATGGCTTAATCATAAGCGCCCTACCCAATGCAACCTGTTGTCTTTGCCCTCCAGACAACTCTCCAACCAATTGATCTTTCTTTTCTTTAAGAATTGGAAACAAATCAAAAATTTCAGTAATTGTCTCTTTAAATTCAGTATTGATTAAGAATGCACCCATCTCTAAATTTTCTTCAACTGTCATACCTGCAAAAACATTTTTTGTTTGAGGTACAAATGAAATACCCTCTTTAACTCTATCTTGTGGAGAATGTTTTGAAATATCTTTACCATTAATAATTACTGAGCCAGATTTTAGATTTAGCAAACCCAACATCGCTCTCATTGCTGTGGATTTTCCAGCTCCATTAGGTCCAAGGATCGATACTATTTCTCCTCTTTCAACATTTACAGAGCAAGAATTAATTATATCTGGTCCATTACCATACCCACCAGTCATATTATTACCTTCAAAAAATGCCATCTTAATTATCCTTTAATTTTGAACCTCTACCTAAATAACTTTCAATAACTTTTTCATCTTTTTTTGCATCCTCAACTGAACCTTCAAAAAGAACCGAACCTTCTGCCATTACAATTACTGGATCACATAATCTTCCTATAAAATCCATATCATGTTCAATCATACAAAAAGTATAACCTTTTTCTTTATTTAGCTTTTGAATAGCAGTTCCCAGATCTTTTAGTAAAGTTCTATTAACACCCGCTCCTACCTCATCTAACAAAACTAATTTTGCATCAACCATCATTGTTCGACCAAGTTCTAATAATTTTTTTTGTCCACCAGATAAATTTCCTGCTAATTCATTTTTTAAATGACCAAGATTAAGAAAATTAACTACCTCCATAGCTTTTTCTTTAATCAGACTCTCTTCTTTTGCAACTAATGAAGGTTTCAACAAAGCATTCATTAATTTTTCCCCAGATTGATTTCCTGGAACCATCATTAAGTTTTCTAAAACAGATAAATTTGTAAATTCATGAGCTATTTGAAAAGTTCTAAGTAATCCTTTTGAAAATAATTCATAGGATGGCACATCAGTAATATTTTCATTATTAAACATAACGCTACCAGCAGAAGATTTTAAATTTCCAGCAATAAGATTAAATAAAGTAGTTTTACCAGAACCGTTGGGTCCAATAATACCTGTGATAGTTCCTTTTTTAACTTTAAGAGAACATTCTGATACCGCTGCTAGCCCCCCAAAATATTTTGATAAATTATTAATTTCTAAAATATTTTCGGACATTAATTATTTGTTTAGTCTTTTATGAATGCCATTTAAAGTATTTATTAAGGATTTATAAACACCTTTTTTGTTCATTTCTTTTAAACCTTGCTCATTTAATCCTTTAGGAGTTTGTGATTCTTTTACTAAATATTTTAATTCTTTTTTTGAATTTACTACTGCATCTTCAGATAAAGCTAAAAATAATGTTGTAATATATTTTTGAGCATCTGATCTTTTAATGCCCCTTTTAACTAACCATCCACTCATAACTTTCAATAATTCATAATAAGATGCCATCATTCCAGATGTTGACCAAAAATTAATAGAGAGTTTTTCATTCTTAATCTCCACAGTAGAACCAATTTTATCAAAAAAATTTTTTACCTTTTTATTTGGAGGACAAATCGGAACAGGTCCTTTTTTTAGAGATATTGGTGGTAATGGAATTGCTCTGACAATATCAACCTTTGTTTTAATCATTTTTTTTAATTCTGGAATTGTGATAGTTGAAATAAAACTTACGACTGTCTGATTAGACTTAAATTTGAGTTTTTTAATTATCTTTTCACCT
>CACOQC010000023.1 GCA_902629215.1 uncultured Pelagibacteraceae bacterium
TTTTTCTGCTCCAATATTAATAATTTTTTTTGCATCTTCTAAAGAATTTATTCCGCCACCATATGTGATTGGAGTAAAACATTCACCAAATACCTTTGATAAAAGATCAAAATTAATCTTATCATTTAATGATGCTGTAATATCTAATATTATTATCTCATCCGCCTCTTTTTCACTAAATATTTTTACTGCATTAATTGGATCTCCTATATACTTAGAATTTGTAAAATTTATAGTTTTAACTAATCCATCATCTTTTAATAATAGTATAGGAATTATTCTTTTAAGATTCATTATTGATAGTTAAAAAGTTTTGAAAAAATTTTTTGCCAAATTTATGACTTTTTTCTGGATGAAATTGTACTCCATATATATTATTTTTTTTAACTGCTGAAATAAAATTTATTCCATAATTAGTTGTTGCTGCAATATCATTTGTATCTGTACATTTTGCAAAATATGAGTGAGCAAAATAAAATTTAATCTTTTCATCTTCCTCAAAATCGAGTTTACTTTTCTTGTTAAAATTTACATAATTCCATCCCATATGAGGGATTCTCAAACTCTCATCCTTCGAATGAAATTTTACAACTTTTCCTTTAATCAATCCTAGGCCTTTAGTGTTGCCCTCTTCACTTTCTTCGAATAAAAAGTGCATTCCTAAACATATTCCCAAAATAATTGAATTATTTTTAGCAGCATTTAATATTGCTAAATCTAATTTATTTTCAGACAAACATTCCATACCTTTTTTAAAATTTCCTACACCAGGAAGTATTATTTTTGTTGCTTTTGAAATTTTATCATAATCATTCGAAATTTCAGCAACTATGCCAATTTGTTTAAGCATGTTATGGATTGATGCCAAATTTCCTAGTTTATTATTAATTATAATCATAAAATATGTAATCAATATTATAAAAATAAGTAATATAAATTAAGTTTAAATGCAAAAAAATAAACAATTAATTTTATTCACTTATGATTATCCATTTGGAAAATCTGAAAAAACCTTTCTCGAATATGAATTAAACCAGCTATCAAATGATTTTGATAAAATTGAAATAATAAATCAAAAAAATTTTAAAGAAAAAATCTCTTTTAATTTTCCAAATTTTAAAAATATAAAATTTAATGACAACTTTGCAAAAAAAATCACTTTTAATAGTTTGGCTTTAACTTTTTTTTCAAAAGTTATATTTGAAAAAATTTTTTGGAAACAAATATTCTTAATAGTTTTTAAAAAAAACTTTTTGAGAAAATTAAAAATGTGTATTAATGAAATGACTCTATCTTTTATTCTCGAAAACTTTATTTGTAGAGAAAAAAGTGCTAATGACAAAATAATTTTTTATTCATTTTGGTCAAATTTTACCTTAATAACTTTTTCAAGAATTAGAAAAATTTTTAAAAATTCTAAGTTTATATCAAGAACTCTTGGGAGTGATTTAAATGGATATATTAAAGACGATAATTTTGTACCTTATAAAAATACAAAATTTTTATCTTTGGATAAAATATTTTTACTTGGTGAATATCAAAAAAAAAATTTACAAAACTTAGATTTAAATAATAAGATAGAAATTTGTCCTTTAGGTGTATATGAGCAAAAAATAAATTATAAAGATCAATTAATAATTAATGAACCCATAACTTTTATTAGTTGTGGTAATTTGATTGAAATTAAGAATAATCTATTAATGATAGACTTTATCTCAGAATTTAATAAAATTACAGAACGAAAAATAAAGTTTATATTAATTGGAGATGGTAATTTAAAAAAAAAAATTATTTATAATCTAAATAAAAACCCAAAAATAACATATCAACATTACGATAGAGTGGACAACTTTGTAGATTTTTTAAAAAAAAATCAAGTTCATTTTTTTCTAAATTTTAGTTCTCAAGAAGGAATGCCATTTACAATAATGGAAGCCATGAGCTGTGGAATACCAGCTATAGCTTCAAATATAAAACCAAATGAATATTTGGTTGAAAATAAAGGATACATCTTAAACTTAGAAAATTATGTAAATTCATCTAAAATTTTATTTAAAGAAATTGATAAAGATCTTAAAAATATAAATAATTATCACAATAAATCTTTAAAAAGTTATGAATTTATTAAAAACAATTTAATCAATGTAAACTGTTACAGTAAATTTAAAAAAATTTTATATAACATTATTAATTAAACTTCTTTTTTTAAGAAAGTTTTCATTTGTATTTCCAATTTCTTTTCATTGTAGTGATGTAGATAATGATCCAACTTCTCTAAAAGAACATTAATAGATAATAAATCATATTTCGGTTCCTTCGCAATCAATATATCTTTTTGTCCACTTATTTTTTTTGATTTATTTATAAAAAGTTTTTCTTCCATTTTTTCACCTTTTCTAAGACCAATTTCTTTTATTTTTATATCTGTAAAAGGGTTTCTATCTCTCTTTATTTCTAAGAGTTTATTTATTATTTCAATCAACTTAATTTGCTTTCCCATTTTAAGAATAAGTATCTGATTATTTAAAGATAATGTGCTACCTTTAATCACCAAGTTTGCTGCCTCATTTGATGACATAAAATATCTTTTAACATTTTTATTAGTTAAGGTGATTGGTCCACCAGAATTAATTTGATTTACAAATAAATTTATAGCAGATCCTTGACTCGCAAAAACATTTCCAAATCTAACTACATTTATTTTAGAATTTGTATTTTTATACGTAAGTGAAATTATTTCTGATATTCTTTTAGTTAAGCCCAAAATACTTTTAGGTTTAGCTGCTTTATCTGTAGAAATGACAATAATATTTTGATTAGTAAAGTTTTTGATAACATTTAAAGTTCCAAAAATATTATTTTTAACAGCTTCACAAACATTATTCTCAAGAATATTTAAGTGTTTATAGGCTGCAGTATGAAAAATAAGATCTATTTTGTATTTTTTGTTAATAAATCTCAATTGTGAATCATTATTAATATCACCCAAAATGAATTTAAATTTTTTTTCTTTAAAAATTTTTTTCATATTATAAATTCCCATCTCAGACTTGTCTAAAGCTATAATCTTATTTACATTAAATTTCTTTAATTGATTACATATTGCAGTTCCGATTGAACCTGCTGAACCTGTAACTAAAATTGTTTTATTTTTTAAAAAATTTGAAAAATTATTTTCTGATCTCGAAATATTTTTATCTAAAAGGCTCATTAGTTGAGAATATTGAATATCATCGATTGTTATTTTGTCAGATTTCAAATTTTGTTTTAGAGGTATGTAGTTTACACTTAATGCTAATAAATTTAATTGATCAATTTTTTTTTTTAGTTCTTTAGGTTTCAATGATGGAATAGAAATAATTACATTTGAAATTGTATTTTCTTTTGCAATTTTTTTTAATTCATCAAAGTTTATTACTTTTTTATTATCTATAATTTGATTTTGTATTATTTTATTATCATCAACAAAGCAATAAACTGAGTTTGGATTTTTATCTGAAAGAATTTTATTAAGTTGTCGCCCAGCATTACCAGCTCCATAAATGATTGTTTTGTGAATATAATTATTAAAAATATAATTTTTTTTAATTTTATAGATTTTAAATTTGCTATTATTTCTAATATTCAAATTTTTTTTTAAAAAAACTGATAGATTATTAATTTTTAGTTTCTTATTGAATTTATTCTTCTCAGCTACTGAAAAAGCTATTTCATTAATTCTTCTTATTTTTAACTTAAAGTTTTTTTTACCCAAATAATTAATAATTTCTCTAATCTGAATACCCTCTCCTGTACCAACATCAATTATTCCTGATCCAAAAGTATCAAGCATGTGTTTATAAATTGATGCTGCTTGACTATAACTAATAAAGTCTCTTACTGCTGAACCCTCATTATTTAAATAAAAAATATTCTTAGTCCTAAAACTTTCTACTAATTTTGAAATAATTGAAAATCTATCATTTGTACCATATAAATTAAATAGTCTTGCTATGTAATAATTTATTTTATTTTTAGTGCAAAAATTCGTTATTATATTTTCTGCTAAAATTTTTGTTGTCGAATAAAGGCCTCTATTTATTTCATCATTTCGATTTAATATTCGGTTATATCCATAAACAGAGGAGCTACTTGAATATATTATCTTGTTTATTTTCTTTATCTCGATCTTGTCTAATGCTTTAGTTAAGTTAGACAAACTTAGATTGATAAATTCATTGTAATTACTCAATTTTGAAATTTTTGATGATGGGAAAAAGTTATTAATAATTAAATTTGATTTTGACTCTAATTTTAAATTCTTAAACTCTTCAGAGGAAATAATTTTAGATTTTTTAATCTTTTTATAAAGCTCAATAGACAAATTGCTTCTTTTTCCAATAATATACGTTTTCATATTAAATTTATTTTTTTTAATATAATTTTAGTAAAAAATTTTAATTTTAAATTAATATTAACAAGACTTTTAATTTCTTTAGAAAAAATTGACAATTTATTTTGTGATAATAAATAATTACATTTTCTAATATCATTTTTTAAAATAATCTTATTTAAATTTTTGTTTAATATAGATCTATTTTTTTTAATCCAAAAATCGAACTCTCTAATTTCAGTATAAATTTTTTTAATACTTAAGTTATCATCATGAATGTAATAAGTTGCTAATGGTTCATCTATACAACAAAATTTTTTAAATTTGGAAATTTTGAAAAAAAAATCAAAGTCACCTATTATCTCATATTTTTTATCAAAAAAAAATCTATCTTTTAAAAAAATATCTCTTTTCATCATTACTGTTAAGATACTAATTGGATATTCATTTAATATCTGTTTGGCAATATTCTTTGATGTTAAATTTGATCTAAAAATCTTTTTAATATTAGTCATTATCCAATGGTTGGTAAAACAAACATCACAATTATTTCTTTTTAATTTATTTAATTGTTTTTTAATCTTGTCTACTTCCCATGTGTCATCGATATCTAGAAACGAAACATAATATCCTCGAGCCTTTTTTATGGCAAGATTTCGAGCATGATATAATTTTGTAAAATTTTGTGATTTAAAATATTTTATCCTTTTATCTTTAAATATTTTAAGTTTTTTATATGTACGGTCATTAGATTTATTGTCCCAAAATATTACTTCAAATTTTTTATACGACTGTTTCAAAACACTATTAATACATCTTTCCACAAATTTTTCTCCATTATGGCAATTAATAATAACACTTACTAAATTATTTTGTTTTTTTTTCATCTTTTTTTTTAAAATAATTAATTGTTTTTTTTATGCCATCCTCAAAAACAATTTTAGCTTTCCAATCAAATATTTTTTTTGTTAATTTAATATTTGCAGAAATCTTGTTTATTTCATCTTTTCTCATTTTAATTTTACCAAATTCAGGATTACCTTTATTAATTATATTTTTTATATCTAAAATAACTTTTTTAACTTTTATTGCTTTTCCACTAGCAACGTTTAAAACTTTTCCATTCGACTCTAAATTATTTAATGACTTAATTATCAAATCATTTACATCATCAACATAAATAAAATCTCTATATTGAGCTCCAGAAGAACATGGAAAATTATTGTCTTTTATACAATTTGAAATTACAAAGGGTATTAATCTGCTTGTATCTTGATAAGGACCATAAACTTGAAATAGCCTTAGTATTGTTACTGGAAAAAAAAATTTTTTATACAAACTCAATAAATATTTTGTGGCCAAGTGTTTTGATCTTCCATAATAAGATTTTAATTCTGATGATTTCTTTACAATATTTACTCGCTGGGGGGATTTAATTTTTCCATTTTCAATTGATGAACCAATTTGAATAAATTTTTTAATTTTTTTTCTTTTGAAAATATTAGCTAAATTTTTAGTTCCCACATAATGACTTTCATAAACTTTAAATTTATTCTTATGGTCAATATCTCCCCCAAAATTTATTACATAATCAAAAAATTTTTTCTTAAAAAGATAATTTAATTTTTTTGTATTTGATATATTGCAATAAATATATTTAACATAAGAAACTTTTTTATCAATTTTTGGCTTATTTCTTGAGAGAGAAAATATTTCGAATTTTCTTTTGTTAAGTTTCTTAATTAAGTTAAATCCTATAAATCCTGTTCCTCCTACAATCAAAATTTTTTTTTTCAAACTTTGAACTTTCTAATATTTTTTTCTAATATTTCTTTATCTCTAACTGTATCCATACACTGCCAAAAGCCTGTATGTTTATAGGCAATTAAATTCTTATTTTTTGCTACTTTTTCTAACGGATTTTTTTCTAAAAATGTTTTATCATTTTTTAAATACTTTAGAAACTTAGGTTCAATTATAAAGAAACCACCATTAATCCAACCTTCATCTATGTTAGATTTTTCTTTAAAATACTTAACATTATTACCTTGTAATTTTATTACTCCAAATCTTGCTGGTGGCCTTACAGCAGTTAATGTAACTGTTTTATGATTTCTCTTATGAAATGAGACTAATTTTTTTAAATTTATATCAGACACGCCATCACCATAGGTTAACATAAATCTTTCATTTTTAAGATATTTTGATAGTCTTTTAAGCCTGCCACCAGTCATTGTATTTTTACCAGTGTCAATTAAATTTATTTTCCATTTAAATCTGTTTTTTTTAAAATAGTTTTTTATGATTTGCCCCTTATATCCCAATGCAACATAAAAATTATCATACCCATATTTTGCATATAGTTTCATAATATGTACTATTATTGGTAGTGATCCTATTTTTACCATAGGCTTAGGTATGGATTTTGTATATTCAGAGATTCTTGTGCCCCTTCCACCTGCTAAAATTACAACTTTCATTCGATCTTCAATCTCTCTTTTATACATTTTTCATAAAAATAGATTTGTTTGCTCGAAAAATGAGATATGTTCAATTTATTTTCATAATAATTTTTGTACCATTCAGCAGTTAATTTACTAATTTCTTCAAAGCTAAGTATATTTCTCCATTTCAAATATTTTTTAGCTTTAGACACATCCAGGCTTAATAATTTAGACTCAAATAAATTTTGATTTTTTTTATTTATATACCATTTTTTATCTTTCCAATTTAATTGAATACTTTTTAAAAGTTCTATCACTTTGTAGTTTTTTTTGGACAAAGGACCAAAATTAAATGATTGCCCGTGAAATTTTTTGTTTTTAAATAAGTTAGATCCAAGGACCAAATATCCCGCTACAGCCTCAAGAACATGTTGCCAAGGTCTTGTAGAGTTAGGATTTCTTATTTCAGGAATTTTATTTTTTGACCATGATTTTACACAATCAGGAATTATTCTATCACTAGACCAATCCCCTCCTCCTATCACATTTCCTGCTCTAGCTACACAAATTAAAATTTTTGATTTTTTACCATCGAAAAATGAACTTAAGTAAGATGCAATAATATTTTCAGCCGCGACTTTTGAGCCAGAATATGGATCTTTACCTCCTAAAACATCATTTTCTTTGTAACCTTTGATTGTTTCTATATTTTTATAAACTTTATCACTAGTAATTAATACAACTGCACATTTTTTTTTTAAAACTCGTAATGATTCAAGAATATTCAAGGTACCAATTGTATTTGAATTATATGTCTCAATAGGAGAGATATAAGATTTTCTGACTAAAGCTTGAGCTGCTAAATGAAAAACAAAATCTGGTTTATATAATTTAAATAATTTATCTAATTTTTTTTTATCCTTTAAGTCGACTCTTTTATCTATAATTTTTTTTTTTAAATTTAAAATTTGAAAATTTGATGGTTTTGTAGGCACTGATTTAGAAATACCAATAACTTTTGCTCCAAGCAATGATAACCATAATGATAACCATGAACCTTTAAATCCAGTATGACCTGTTACTACAACTGTTTTATTTTTAAATAATTTAAATACATTCATTCTTTATGAGTATTGAAACTGGTTTGTTTTAAAATAATTTTTGATATCTTTTTTAAATTTATTTAAATTTTGTATTTCACTTAGAAACATATCACCTATGCCTCTACTAAGGATTACTCTTATTTTACCTTTAATACTTTTTTTATCTTTTTTTAATAACTTTATAAAATTATTTATATTGATATTCGGTAATTTATATTTTTTTAGTATTATATCTGAAGTTTTTTTCATCTCATTGTATTCTGCTGTCTTAAGTAATTTATTTTTTAGTGAAATATAATTTGCAATATCCATACCAAAAGCTACTGAAATACCGTGTGGCATCAAAGTTAATTTTTCAATTGCATGACCAAACGTGTGACCATAATTTAAAACCAATCTCTCTTTTTTATCAAATTCGTCAATTTCTATAAATTTTTTTTTAATTTTGAGAGAATTAATAATTATTTTTTTTAAATCAATATTCTTCAAGTCTAATAATTGTTTTCTAAAAAAATAAAAATCTTTTTTATTTGACAAATAATAATAGTGACTCATTTCGCCCAACCCAGAAAAAAACTCATCTTTTGGTAACCTCTGAATAAATACCTCATTTAATATTATCTTTTTAGGTGGATAAAAGTTGCCAAGCTGATTTTTAATACCTTTAAAATTAATCGATGTTTTGCCACCTATACAGCTGTCTCCTTGAGAAATTATTGTTGATGGAATAAAATACCATTCAATACCTCTTCTAAATATTGAGGAAATAAACGAGACCACATCTTGTACAACACCACCGCCAATAGCAATTATTTTTATATTTTTTGTAACATGTTTTAAATAAAAATTTAAAATTTTATCCAAATTTTTGAAATCTTTTGTTTTTTCATTTGAAAAAATTTTAAGATATATTTTTCTTTTTAAATAGTTTTTTAAAAATAATTCATAAACCCTATCATCTATAATATAAATTGCATCCTTTGGTAAATCTTTAAAAATTTTTTCAAATTTGTTTTCTGAATAAATATTATAGTTATGAATCTTAGATTTTATATTTAAAATTTTTTTCATGATTTACAAACTAGTGAAACCACCATCAATAATAATATCTTGACCAGTAATATATGTATTATAATCACTCGAAAGAAATAAAACTAATTTTGAAACCTCTTCAACTTTGCCAAGTCTTTTTAAAGGAATAATTTTTGATTGTTTTAAGATACCTTTCTTCCTCAAAATTTTCTTTGTCAATCTTGTTCCAATAAAACCTGGACTAACACTATTGGCTAAAATATTAAAAGGTGCTAAATCTAAAGCTGTAGATCTAGTTAAGCCTTTAAGCCCAAACTTGCTTGAGGAATAAGATGCTCTCATAGATTTACTTACATTTCCAAATATTGAAGCAATGTTAATTATTTTGCCTGATTTCATTTTTATCATATTCCGAGATACAACATTTGTTAAAATTGTTGGTATTTCTAAATTTAAATTTAAAATCTTTCTAAAGTCACTCATATTGATATTCTGTATTTTATCAATTTTATTTATTCCAGCATTATTGATTAAAATATGAAACTTCAGCTCTGAAATATATTTTAAAAATTTTTTTTTTTCTAAATCATTAAAAAAATCTACCTTATGAATCTGGAATTTTTTTTTTTTTAATTTTTTTTTTGTGGAAGTGCCAATTACATTTGCACCATTTTTTAAATAGTAATCTGCTAATGATTTTCCTATTCCACTTGTTACACCTGTAATTAAAACGTTTTTTCCTTTAAAGTTTAATTTCATGAATTTCTAAATTTTTTTTGAAACCAATGTGCTAGTATATGATTTATCATTAATTGAATATCTTCAACAGGACCATATTCCCCTTTAATGGAAGGTATATGAATATAATTATTAGAAATTTTTTTTAATTTTCCACCATCAAAACCAATAATACTAAAAACATAACCATTTTCCTTTTTTATCCAATTTGCAGCTTTAACGATATTTTTTGAATTTCCTGATGCAGACAATATGATGGCTATATCTTTTTTTCTAAAATGAATCTTTAATTGGTTTAGAAAAATATTTTCATATCCTACATCATTTGCAATAGCTGTTAAAACTGAGGTATTATCATTGAGACAAAAGACTTTAAAAGTTTTTTTTACTTTAGTCTTTTTTAATATATCAAAACCTAAGTCATTCGACATTGTTGTAGCAGTAGCAGCTGCTCCACCATTTCCAAAAACAAATATATTTCTATTATCAATTCTTGCTAAATTTATTAATTTTTCTAACTCAATTATTTTTTGTTTGTTTATATCGCTAAATATTCTGGATATTCTTTGTATATATTTTTCTGAAAATTCAGAGATTGTCTTTGAGTTTGTGGCTAAATCGCTTGTACTTTTTTTTTTCATTTAGTTATGTTGTTCAATTTTTGAACAATATATACCACAATAACTTAGTTATTTAAAAGCCTTAAGTTTATCATTAGAGTAAATTTTTTTAATCATAAGCATTACATCCAAAGCATCTTTTAAATTTCCTATAATTACTGACTTATTATTAATAATAATATCTGCAAATTCATCTACCTCTTCTTTCCAAGATGTATCTTTTTTAAAATAAAAATTTTTCTTTTTAATCTGATTTTTTTTGTTTTTTTTTAAAATTTGGATACTTTCTCTTCCGTAGGTTTTGGAACCAGATAAAATTCCATTTAGTAATAAAGATCCTTTTTCAAGAGAGATCTCCATTCTAAACTTATGCTCCCATTGTAAAGCGGTTGAGTGAATAGATGCAATTGTTTTTTTATTTCTTAAAATTGCTAAAACATCATCTTCCACATCATGTTTCCAAAACCTATTTGACACAAATGATTTGAATTCTTTAAATTCTCCACAAAAAAAATTTAAAAGATCAAGCATGTGTATACCTTGATCTGTAAGAATACCGCCTCCAGCAAATTTACGTTTTGATCTCCAGTCACTCTTATTATATGTTAGAATTTTACTTTTCCCATACAATCCTCGAACATTTAAAATATTTCCAAGATTATTACTTTCTATTATTTTTTTAGCCATTTTTATTGACCCATGATACCTGTGGTTAAAACCATATTTTAATTTAAGTCCTTTTTTTAAATATTTCTTTACTTTTAATAGCTCATCATAATTTTTAGCAGGAGGTTTTTCACAAAAAACATTTGTATTATTTTTTAAAGCGTAAATTGTGATTTTAGATGAAAGATAATTAGGCAATGTAATAAAAATTGAATTTAATTTTTTTTCTATTTTAAACAAATCCCTAAAATCTTTAAAATATTGAATATTTTTCCTCTTAAAATTTTTTTTAAATCTACTATCACTGATAGCTATTAGATTATAATTTTTATTTTTTTCTATAAATTCTTTTCGTCTTTTACCAACAACACCTAATCCTACTATAGCAACATTAATCTTTTTCATTTAATTTTTTTTTCAAAGATGTAATTATAAACTTTACTAAAACTATTTTTTTTATCTGAGTCAAATAAGTCAGAATTATTTCTTTTTTCTTTGATCTCAAACCCGCTATCTTTCATAATATTAAGAATATCATGATATTGTTCTTCAAAATTTTCATTTATTTCTATCAACATACTTTTCAATTTTTTGTCTTTCAAAACCCTTTCTCCACCTTTTAATATCAAATGCTCAATACCATCAACGTCTATTTTAATATAATCAGGAATTTCTAATATATTTTTTTCGATAATATAATCTATAGAAGTTCCAAAAGTTTTATATTTCATTTCAGCATCGAATTGCTTACCTTCAAAGTTATAAGTTTCCCCAAAACTATTTAGTGCACCACCCTCAACAAAGCTTTTTTCATTCATATTCAAAAATATATTATTTTGGTTTGTAAGCGCTAAAGGCATAATCTCAATTTTGTTTTGTAAATTGTTTAATGAAATATTTCTGCTTAAAACTCTTAAATTCGAGGTAGATGGTTCAAATGATATAGTTTTTGAATTTTCATTTTTTATTGCATTATATATTGAATATAATCCAATATTTGAACCTATATCCCAAAAAATAAATTTTTGGTTTTTATCAAAAGTATTAATCCATTCCAACGTCTCTGGTTCTTTTGAATGGAAAGTCTCAACTCTCCAATTTACTAAACTATTAGGTACAAAAAACTTAACTTTTAGATTAGAAATTTTAATAAACTTATATGAATCTTGATGTAAAAAATCTTTAAACCAAATAAGAATACTTCTTTTAATCAAAAAATAAAAAAGTTTATCTATATAAAATATAATTTTATAAAGAATAAAACTAATTTGTTTAACCATAAAAAGTCATAATAATATTTGAATTAATTATAATAAAAGCATTTTAACTAAAGTTCATTTAAAGATTTATATTTCTTAAATAGTTTGTCTTTTTTAAGGTATTTAGTTACAATATTTATATGTGATGGCCTATCCACAGAATATGATGGATAAAAATCATAATCGATCACATATTGATCCTCTCCGTGAAAGCATAATCTATTGGTATCACAAGACTCTAAAATTTCTAAATTTGAAGATTTCATTTTTATAAACTTTTTTAAATATGAAAATTTAAAGCCAAATATTCCATAAATTCTTTTTGCACCAATAGATTTTTTAAAATTTTTTACAAAAGGGATTGGTCTTCTTGATTGATATAAGATTTTGTTGTTGCGATCATTAACGACTTTAACAACATTTAAGTCTTCATATTGTTTTTTATCAACTATTTTCATACAAAGAACAGTCGAATTAACTTTACGTAGTTTATGAAAATTTACAATTTTTTTAAACATATCAGGATTTAACATTGGTTCATCCCCCTGAATACATATTATTAAGTCATTTACAGATATATTTATTTTTTTTTTAATTTTAATTGCAGCCTCCGAAACTCTGTCCAAGCAACGTTCATGTTTTTTACTTGTCCAAACAAAAGGTATATTGTTTCTTTTTAAGTATTTAGCAATCTCGTTGTCACAGATAGCAAAAGTTAAATGATGCCAGTCTTTAAAGCATAAACTTCTTTCATAAACATGTCGCAATAAAGGAATTGATAAAATATTTTTTAAAGGTTTTCCGGGAAAACGTGTTGATCCCATTCTGACTGGTATTATCCCTACAATTTTTGTCATTTATTTAATTAACAAAATATTACTTGTATTAGGTTTATTAAAAATATTCTTTTTAAAATTCATAATTTCTTTTTTATTTTTTAAACTATCATTATTTGTATTATTTATTAAATAATCACTTAATTCTTTAATATTTTTGCAAACCTTATAATATTTTTTTGGTGTTTTTATTAGTTTTAAACTATAGGCATCAGTAAAATTGTCAAACGGAAAACATACTCGACATCCTGCAGCAATCGTTTCTGTAATGCTGCTTGTGGAACCAGACGATACTGCTACATTAAATTTAGAAGCAATCTGAAAAATATTTCCACTTAAAAAAAATATATTTTTATAATTTTGAAGATTTAAATTTTTCTTTATATTTAAATATGGATGTGATTTTATATAAATTTTGCCATTAAAAGATTTATAAAATTCAGTTTTTAAAATATTTTGAATTATCAATTCAGAACTTCCAACTTCAAGATTCAAATTTACAAGAACACCATTTTTAATTTTTTTTTGTTTTTTAATTGGTTTATGAACATGTTCAAATCTTAAAGCTGGCCCAAGAGATATATTCAATTTTTTACAAAATTCTTTTCTTGAAAGAATTATATTTTTTCCAATGCATATTATTTTTTTAGGTAAGAGTTTACTTTTTCTTTCATAATCTAATGGATCTAAACACATAAATTCTTTATATGATGTAAATCCTTGATATCCCACATTTTCAACATTTCTCAAAA
>CACOQC010000024.1 GCA_902629215.1 uncultured Pelagibacteraceae bacterium
CAAAAACCATCTTTTCATAAAATGTATCAACATACACCAAACTTTCATCGTATAATTGACAAGAATATAACAAAGAAATATAAAATATTTGCTATAAAACATTCTTTCTTTTTTTATAATTGGAACATAAAATCAAAGCTTGAAAATAAATTTAAATATGGTGTTTATAAACATTGGAGATACATAAAATTTTTATCAGGTAATAGAAAAAAAGAGTATGAAAAAAATAAACCTTTAGATGGTCAAATAGATAGACTACAAATTATAAGATATCCAAGTGGAGGTGGTCTTTTGAAGGATCACATGGACCCAACAAAAAATCAAAAAATTGTCTCGGGATTAATTATGAGTAAATTAGGTAAAGATTTTAGTACTGGTGGTTTTTACTTCAAAAAAAAAAATAAAAAGAAATATAATATTGAAAACAAACTAGACATTGGAGATGCTGTAATTTTTTATGGTTCAATCATTCATGGAGTAGATAAAGTTGATCCAAAATCAAAATTAAACTGGAAAAATAATAATGGAAGATGGTTTATCGGAATGTTTGTAAATGATAGTGATCATGTAAAAAATAGAGCTGTAGCAAAGGATCTTTCATATTCTGTTAATAGATAGATTGATATATTAATTATTTCTTAACTGATAAATTCTGTCTGAAGCTTTTTTTCCATCAAAAAAATCTTTTGAATGTTTATATGTTTTGTAAATATCAAAAGCATTTGCAATATAAATTCTTAATTCTTTCCCTATTTCAGTTTCATTAATATAAATTGAGTTTTCAGTAATAAGGTTATCTTTTTTAAGTTTCAAAAGTTGAGGACTTTCTTTGATGAAATATTCATTAAAATTAATTTTATATCTATCCTCATATTTTTTTTTATTTACAATTCCATTATTAATTATGTCAAATATTACACCTCTCCTAATTATATCATCGATATTGCTAATCCATCCTCTTGCAATAGGATTTAGTTTTTTAGATATCTTTTCAGAATAGTTGGGAAGTGTATAAAAATTTTGAAAATAATGTCCATCAATACTTGTCATAGCACTAGGTCCTATCCCAATTATGTTATGAGATGTCTTTGGCGAATAACCAATTGCATTTCTCTCAATATTTTTTTTTAAAATTAAATCTTTATAATAGTAATCATCTTCATTAATGTAATGATCTAATCCTAATTTTTTATAATTAAGTTTTTTAAGTGCATCTTGTATAAGTAAATTCATAGCGTTTTTTAGCTCTATATTTGGCAAATTATCTGAGTTTATCGCAGTCTGATGTCTATATAGATCAGGTCTATGTTGAAAACTATAATATGCTAATCTTGTAGGCTTAAGCCATGAAATAATCTCTAAAGTTTTTTTTAGGCTATCTAGCGATTGAAAAGGTAATCCATATAATAAATCAAAGTTTATACTTCTAAAGTTTCCCCTAACAGTATCTGTTAGTAAACTTTTGATCTCATCAAAAGTATGAGTTCTATTAATTGCTTTTCCAACCCTTTTGTCAAAATCCTGAATTCCAAAACTTATTCTATTTATTCCTGCCTTTGAATAATCAATCAATATTTTTTCATTTACATTATTTCTAGGATCAATTTCAATAGCGACATCATTCCATTTTTCTTGTTTCGAGACTTTTTTAATAACATTTAAAATATCATTTATTTGTTCAAAATCTAAAACAGATGGGGAACCTCCACCAAAATGAATATCATTTATAGGCAGTTTATCACCATATAATTCATATTTTAAAATTATTTCATTTTTTATTTCATTTACAAGTTGAGAATATTTATCTTTTTTTGATGTTATTAAAGTAAAACAATGACAGAATAAACATTGTTTGGGGCAAAAAGGAAAATGAATATATAATTGAGAGTCTTTATCGATATCTTTATTTTTTTGAGAAAAATTTTTAAAAACTTCAACAAAATGATTATCTTGTACTTCTTCAGACCATAAACCATTTATAGGATAATGTGTGTACCAACCAGATTTTTTTTTTTTATATTCAACTATAAGGCTTTTGTTATGAGTTATATTCATGCTAATTTAGTTTCTGTGTATAAAAAAATAGTATTATGTCTTGTTTATAATCAAAGTCAAATTCTTTTACAATTACGAAATTTAAATGCTAAAATTGTTCATCCTGGTACATGGGGATACTTTAGTGGTGCAGTTAACATAAATGAAAATCCAAAAAATGCCGTTAAGAGAGAACTTTATGAAGAACTAAGAATTAGATCTTTTAGAAAGTTGAAACTTGTATTTCAATACTATGACGTAAAAACAAAAAATTTTTATTTTATATATATTATGAAATCATCAAATAAAAAATTTGAACTTAGCGAGGGATTAGATTTAAGTTTTTTTAAATTTTATGAGCTGTTGAAGAAAAAAAAATCAAAAAAAATTGGCAGATATTTTAATTGTGCAGACCAAAGATTAATGAAAATTTTTTTTTATAAATGTAAGAAAATTATTTCATAAATTATCTTATTTTTATTCATAAAATTTTAAAAATATTTTCTTTAAATATGTCTTTTTTACCTATATATATAATGCTTATTGCTGAAATGCATGGTGGGAAATCAGTGCGAAATTCACTGGCTGTACCTGCAACCGTAAAGTCGGAGCGCCACCCAGCAAAGTCCGCTGTTGAATGAAGGCCAGGAAAAGTCTAATTCTACGATGAAAAATTGACAACGGCATAATATTAATAACTCTCATAATTTTATGAGAAGGATATATAAAAATGTTGTTTAGATCGGTTTTTTTAATTTTCTTTTTATTTGTATTTTCTGTTCATGCAGATCAACCTAGAGACTGTAATTGGGAAAACGAGAACAATATTCCCTGTGTAACGATCGTTAAAAGTATAAACAATACTTCAAAATTGAATTCTAGAAGTATAAAAAAAAATATTATTACTAAAGAACAAATTGAGACATCTGGTGCAATCGATCTTATAGATGTGCTTCAATTTTTGCCAAGTATTAACATAACTCAGTCTGGACCCAAAGGACAACAGGCTTCTATGTTCATGAGAGGAACTGGTTCAAATCATGTTTTAGTAATGATAAATGGAATAGCGATAAATGATCAATCAACAACTCAAGGCCTTCATGATTTTGGTGTAGACTTCATTCAAACAATTCAACAAATTGAAGTATATGAAGGTCCTGGTGCCGCAAATTTTGGGCCAAATGCGATTGGTGGTGCTGTTAATATTATTACAACTGGGGATTTGAAAGATTATATAAACTTTTCAAGTAAAGATAAAAATAATTATAATTTTTTAATTAATAAAAATTTTATTTCAGACAACTCGAACTTATACAATATTAAATTCGGTACTATTCAAAATAAAACAAAAAGTGCTAGATTTCTTGGAAATGAAAAAGATGGAGTGAAAAATTACAGTGTAAACTTTAATTTTGAAAATTGGATTGATAATTTTCAATTTACTAATTCAACATATTTAAGAGAAACTGAGGCTGAATACGACAAATCAGCGACAGATGAAGCTGATTATGTTGGGAACAATAAAATGTTAACAACACAATTTAATTTAAATCATATAAAAAAAAACTCTAAAAATGAGTTTACTTTATATCACAATCTTTACGATAGAAAATATGATGAAAAGGGAGTCATTGATTATTATGATAGTAATGCAAGTGGTTTAAAATATAATTTTTCTAAATTTTTTGATAAATTTTCATACGGTTATGGATCGGAATTCAGACATGACAGTGGAGATTTTGAAAATAATGGAAGTTATAATGCATCAACGAAAGGTAATTACAACAATATTTCACTTTTTGGAAATTTTGGTTTTAATATGTTTGACAAAACAAATTTATCTTTATTTTTTAGAAATGATGAAAATAATCAAACAGGATTAAACCAGTCAAATAAAATTAATTTAGAAAAAAATATTAATTCATTTATAATAGGTGTTGGAAGAAATCAGGGTTTCAGAAATCCAACAATATATGAACTATATGGTACAGACAATTTTGGCTATTCAGGAAATAAAAACTTGCGAGCTGAAAAAAGTGTATCAAATGAAATTTACTTAGAAAATAATTTTTCGAACAATTTCTCAGCTTCTTTAAGAGGTTTTAAAACAATAATAAAAAACCAAATTGAATATAAATCAAATAAATACATAAATAATTCTGAAAACTTGTCTTTAAAACAGTCAGGAATTAATTCTCAATTTAAAATCATGGGAAATGAATATTCATTAAATTTATTTTCATCTTTTTTATCGTCTGATAAAGTTGGAAAATCTCCTCAATTAAGAAGGCCAGAAATGACTTATGGATTTAATTTTTTAAAAAAATTTGACAATGAAATAATTGGTAATTTTGACATGAATTTTAACTATAATCATTATGGAAAACATTTTGACACCCATTCAACTTCATTTTCTACTATCGAAATGGATAGTACAGATATTATAGATTTATCTTTAAATAAAAAATACAAAATATATGAATTTCAATTAAATATTACAAATTTGCTAAATGAAAAATATCAAAGACCACATGGATATTCACAAAATGAAAGGTTGTTAAATGTTGGAGTCAAATCCACATTTTAATTTATTAATAAATTGATAGTGAAAGTTTTATACTTATAATAAAGGGATGAAATATTTAAAAATTTCTATTGGAATTTTTATTGTTTTAGCAGTGAGCAGATTCGTTCCTCACCCGCCAAATTTTACAAGTTTACTGGCTTTAGGTTTTTATGTGCCTGCTTTTTTTGGTAGAAAATATATACCTGCAGTTATTTTTAGTTATCTTTTAACGGATCTTATTATTGGTTTCCATAATACCTTATTCTTTACTTGGGGTAGCATACTTGTTATTGGATTATTGTCTAAGTATTTAAATAATAATATTTTTAAAAGACTTATAGGTGCATTACTTGGTGCAGTAATATTTTTTCTATTAACTAATTTTGGGGTTTGGCTAATTAGTGCGCATGATTCAACATCAAATAGCTTGATTTTTACTTATACATTAGGAATACCATTTTTTGGATATAGCTTTATTTCAACCTTGCTCTTTTCAATTATAATTGAAGGAGCACATTCAATGCATTCTTATATTTTTTTAAAAAAAAATAATTCTACCAAATAAAAAGAATTAGACTAAAAATTAGTTTTAAAGGTTCTTTTCTTATTTTTGTTAAAAATTGTTTTTAACTTTTGATTAAGATATTTCTTATTCCCAGATTTAAAAAAATAAAATAAATTATCTAATACATCTAAAACCCTATTTCCAAAATAGTGTCTTTGAATATCATGAGAGTCCACATGAAATTTTAAAGCTAAATTTTTATTAATTTTTAGCTTAACTGGATTTTTATTAGTATTTTTTTCTATAATATGAATTCCGTTCCAGTTAGTTGATTTTTTTTTATTAAGTCTCTCATCTGCCGGGTGAATTTTAGAATATTTTTGAGAAATTAATTTAAAATCTCTATTATTATTTAAAAAATCTAATGTTGCTAACTTTACATGATTATAATTTGCATCATCAATAATTATACATGCATTTTTTGATAAAAGTGCTTTAAATTTTTCAAGTATTACATATTGAGCACGATAATCGTGTGGACCATCAACAAATAATAACCCAATTTTTATTTTATTTTTTTTTAAAATTTCAAAGGCTTTTTCATAATCACAATTTATCAATTTTAAATTTTTTACAGAATATTTTTTTACAGACTTTTTAAATTTAATTTGATTTTTTTTATCGAATTTAAAGTTATCGATTGTTATACATTTGACATTTTTGTTATTTAAAGAATTATTTATTGATGTAAATCCTCTAAATGTACCTATTTCGACATAATGATCTTTACCACCACATTTTTTTTTGGTTATATCTATTATTTTTTTGGTAACATAATCGCTGGATAAACCGTCAATATCTTTGTAGATCAAAATTTTTTTTTTCATTAAATTATTTTGCTCTTAAAATTATAAATTAACTTGAAACCAAGCTGCTTAAGGGATTATTTTTAATATCAATTATATTCATTTAAAATAAAATTTTTTTCAGTGCATAAATCAAGCCAATTGAGCTATTAGTACTGGTCAGCTGCACGCATTACTGCGCTTCCACACCCAGCCTATCAACGTGGTGGTCTACCACGGCTCTATGGGAAGAACTAGTTTTGAGGTGAGTTTCCCGCTTAGATGCTTTCAGCAGTTATCTCGTCCATACTTAGCTACCCTGCACTGCGGCTGGCGCCACAACAGGTCCACCAGTGGTATGTTCAACCCGGTCCTCTCGTACTAGGGTCAACTCCTCTCAATTCTTCTACACGCATAGCAGATAGGGACCGAACTGTCTCACGACGTTCTGAACCCAGCTCACGTACCACTTTAATTGGCGAACAGCCAAACCCTTGGGACCTGCTCCAGCCCCAGGATGTGATGAGCCGACATCGAGGTGCCAAACACTGCCGTCGATATGAGCTCTTGGGCAGTATCAGCCTGTTATCCCCGGCGTACCTTTTATCCGTTGAGCGATGGCCCTTCCACTCAGAACCACCGGATCACTATGACCGACTTTCGTCTCTGCTCGACTTGTCAGTCTCACAGTCAGGCAGGCTTATGCCATTGCACTCTACGAACGATTTCTGACCGTTCTGAGCCTACCTTCGCACGCCTCCGTTACTATTTGGGAGGCGACCGCCCCAGTCAAACTACCCACCATACAATGTCTTGATGCCGGATAACGGCTATCAGTTAGATATCAAGAAAAACAAAAGAGGTATTTCACTGGTGACTCCACAAAAGCTGACGCCTTTGTTTCAATGTCTCCCTCCTATGCTAAATATGTTTTTCCTAATACCAATGTAAAGTTGCAGTAAAGGTGCACGGGGTCTTTCCGTCTAACTACGCGAACTCCGCATCTTCACGGAGAATTCAATTTCACTGAGTTGATGTTGGAGACAGCGGAGAAATCGTTACGCCATTCATGCAGGTCGGAACTTACCCGACAAGGAATTTCGCTACCTTAGGACCGTTATAGTTACGGCCGCCGTTTACTGGGGCTTCAGAAATGAGCTTGCACCCATCGCATTAACCTTCCAGCACCGGGCAGGCGTCAGACCCTATACATCCACTTACGTGTTAGCAGAGCCCTGTGTTTTTGATAAACAGTCGCTTCTCCCTGGCTTGTGCCACCTTTAGTTAGTTGCCTAAAAAAAGGTCTTCCTTATTCCGAAGTTACGGAAGCATTTTGCCGAGTTCCTTCAACATCATTCTCTCAAGCGCCTAAATATACTCTATTAATCCACCTGTGTCGGTTTAGGGTACGGTCTAATGATGGAGCTATTTCTTGGGACCTTTTCGCGGCAAGTTCAATCCATTAAGAACTCACAACTTACAAGATCCGTCACTACCATCTGGTTAAGGAATATTAACCTTATTTCCATCGACTACGGCTTTCGCCCTCGCCTTAGGTGCCGACTAACTCTGCGCGGATTAACCTTGCGCAGAAACCCTTGGATTTTCGGCGAAGAAGTTTTTCACTTCTTTTATCGTTACTTATGTCAGCATTCGCACTTCTGATACCTCCAAAATCCCTCACGGGTATTTCTTCACAGGCTTACAGAACGTTCCGCTACCAGTTATAATTTTCGAAAAAATTATAAATCCACAGATTCGGTATATGATTTTAGCCCCGTTACATCTTCGGCGCAGAAACTCTATTAGACCGGTGAGCTGTTACGCTATCTTTAAAGGATGGCTGCTTCTAAGCCAACCTCCCGGCTGTTAAGGAATTTCCACATCCTTTCACACTTAATCATAATTTTGGGACCTTATCTGGTGGTCTGGGCTCTTTCCCTCTCGACCATGGACCTTAGCACCCACAGTCTGTCTGCTGAGGAACAATGTTTAGCATTCGGAGTTTTATTAGGTTTGGTAAGAATCTCTTCCCCCTAGCCCATTTAGTGCTCTACCTCTAAACATCTATTTACTCAACGCACTACCTAAATAGTTTTCGCGGAAAACCAGCTATCTACGAATTTGGTTGGCCTTTCACCCCTTACCACAAGTCATCCAAAGACTTTTCAACGTCAACTGGTTCGGTCCTCCGGCAAGTGTTACCTTGCTTTCAACCTGCTCATGGTAAGCTCATTCGTTTTCGGGTCTAATTCATTTAACTTGTCGCCCTATTAAGACTTGCTTTCGCTGCGCCTACACCTAGATGGCTTAAGCTTGCTAAATAAATTAAGTCACTGACCCATTATACAAAAGGTACGCCGTCACTCTAAAAAGAGCTTCGACTGATTGTAGGCATGCGGTTTCAGGTTCTATTTCACTCCCCTAATAGGGGTTCTTTTCACCTTTCCCTCACGGTACTAGTTCACTATCGGTCACTGAAGAGTATTTAGGCTTAGAGGGTGGTCCCCCTATATTCGAGCAGGATTTCACGTGTCCCGCTTTACTCAAGAATTCAATTAAACATTACTTATACGGGACTATCACCCTCTGTGGTTAGTTTTTCCAAACTATTCAAATTTTTTTAATTAAACTACTGGCCTATTCCATTTTCGCTCGCCACTACTAACGGAATCTCAATTGATTTCTTTTCCTCTGGTTACTTAGATGTTTCAGTTCTCCAGGTTGTCTCTTTAAACCTATGTATTCAGTTTAAAGTACCATTTAAAATGGTGGGTTTCCCCATTCGGAAATTTTCGGATCAAAACTTACATACAGCTCCCCGAAACTTATCGCAGTATATCACGTCCTTCATCGTCTTTCAGTGCCAAGGCATCCGCCACACGCCCTTAAACGCTTGATTTATGCACAGAAAAAAATTCTGTGTTGAATCAAATTTTTATTTGAACATTAACTAATAACAAAATTAATGTTCGGATATAGATATTGATATTAATAATTTTATTTACAATTTATTATAACTAAGTGTTTTGGTGGAGGATAGCGGGATCGAACCGCTGACCTCCTGAATGCAAATCAGGCGCTCTCCCAGCTGAGCTAATCCCCCTAATCTTATATTGGTGGGCCGAGAAAGACTCGAACTTTCGACCCCACCCTTATCAAGGGTGTGCTCTAACCAACTGAGCTACCGGCCCCCATTCAAGAGAAACACTATTTTAAGAAGAGAAATGAGGACGGTCAACATTAACCTTGTAAATTATTTAGAATAAAATTTTACTTTTATTCATCCTTAGAAAGGAGGTAATCCAGCCGCAGGTTCCCCTACGGCTACCTTGTTACGACTTCACCCCAGTCGCTGACTATACCGTGGTCAAGGATTTTAAACCTTGCCTTAAGGTAGAACCAACTCCCATGGTGTGACGGGCGGTGTGTACAAGACCCGGGAACGCATTCACCGTGGCACGCTGATCCACGATTACTAGTAATTCCAGCTTCATGCACTCGAGTTGCAGAGTGCAATCCGAACTGAGATATTTTTTGAGGATTTGCTTAACGTCGCCGTTTCGCTTCCTGTTGTAAATATCATTGTAGCACGTGTGTAGCCCAACACGTAAGGGCCATGAGGACTTGACGTCATCCCCACCTTCCTCCAGCTTATCACTGGCAGTTCTTTCAGAGTGCCCAACTTAATGATGGCAACTAAAAGTGAGGGTTGCGCTCGTTGCGGGACTTAACCCAACATCTCACGACACGAGCTGACGACAGCCATGCAGCACCTGTGTTTCGTCCGGCCGAACCGAAAACTTTAATCTCTTAAAGTCGCGACGAACATGTCAAGTGTTGGTAAGGTTCTGCGCGTATCTTCGAATTAAACCACATGCTCCACTACTTGTGCGGGTCCCCGTCAATTCATTTGAGTTTTAACCTTGCGGTCGTACTCCCCAGGCGGTGTGTTTATTGCTTTCGCTGCGACACTGAAAATAAATTTCCAACGTCTAACACACATCGTTTACGGCATGGACTACGAGGGTATCTAATCCTCTTCGCTACCCATGCTTTCGTTCCTCAGTGTCAGTAATGATCCAGAAAGCTGCCTTCGCATTTGGTATTCTTTCTAATATCTACGAATTTCACCTCTACACTAGAAATTCTGCTTTCCTCTATCAAACTCTAGCTGAAAAGTTTTGATGGCAGTTCCAGAGTTAAGCTCTGGGATTTCACCACCAACTTTTTCAACCACCTACGAACTCTTTAAGCCCAGTAATTCCGAACTACGCTAGGTCCCTTCGTATTACCGCGGCTGCTGGCACGAAGTTAGCCGGACCTTCTTATTCGGGTACAGTCATTTTCTTCCCCGACGAAAGAGCTTTACAACCCAAAGGCCTTCTTCACTCACGCGGCATCGCTGCATCAGAGTTTCCTCCATTGTGCAAGATTCCCCACTGCTGCCTCCCGTAGGAGTTTGGGCCGTGTCTCAGTCCCAATGTGGCTGATCATCCTCTCAAATCAGCTATTGATCAAAGTCTTGGTAGGCCATTACCCCACCAACAAACTAATCAAGTGCAGGCTCATCCAATGGTGCATAAAGCTTTCTCCGTGAAGACTTATCCGGTATTAGCACAAGTTTCCTCGTGTTATTCCAGGCCAAAGGGCAGATACCTACATGTTACTCACCCGTCTGCCACTAAGTATTGCTACTTCGTTCGACTTGCATGTGTTAGGCGTGCCGCCAGCGTACGTTCTGAGCCATGATCAAACTCTCAAGTTTAAAAACGGCGCACACTAGCTTCTATATAAATTTTAAGAATAAAATTTATATAAATGTTGAAGTGTGTACGACAAATTTTGGTAACCTTAACCGTCCACACTTCTCTTCTTAAATTTTTACAATTAA
>CACOQC010000025.1 GCA_902629215.1 uncultured Pelagibacteraceae bacterium
ACCTAATAATAAAATGATTTTTGATTTAGCTAATTTTTATAAAAGATCAAAAGATTATAAGACTGCTATAAAGTATTACTCAAAAGTCATAGAAAATTTTAGAGAAAACTCAGAAATTAAATCAGATCTTCTTTATAGAAGGGGCGGTAGTTATGAAAGAAGTGGAGATTTTATTAATGCAGACAAAGATTTACTTGAGTCTTTAAGTATTAATCCTGATGATGCTTATGTTTTAAACTATTTAGCTTACTCATGGTTAGAAAGGGATTATAAAATTGAAGAGGCCATGGAAATGTTAAAAACAGCTTATGAAGCAGAAAATGATGATCCATATATAATTGATTCTATCGGATGGGCTTATTACTTAATAGATGATTATAAAGAAGCAGAAAAATATTTAAAGCGTGCAGTGGAAATGATGCCTTATGATCCTATAGTCAATGATCATTATGGTGACATTTTATGGAAATTAGATCGAAAAATTCAAGCGAGATATTTTTGGAAAAACGTTCTTAAGATGGATGATGTCGAAAAAGAGATGATTGAAAATATATATAATAAATTAATCAAGGGTCCCAAAAGTTCTTAAAGAATGAGTTTTGCAAAGATAAAATCAAATGCGAAAATTAATTTAGCTTTAAATGTTGTAGGAAAATCTAAAAAGTTACATAAAATAGAGAGTCTTGTAGCATTTATTGAACATCACGATTTAATTTTAATAAAAAAGATAAGATCAAATAATAATCGTATATTATTTAATGGAAAATTTTCAAAAAATATTAATTCAAAAAATACAGTTTCAAGATTATTTGATTTTTTAGAGAGAAAAAAATTAATTAATCAAAAATATTTAGTTAAAATAACCAAAAATATTCCACAAAAAGCTGGCATGGGTGGTGGTTCGATGAATGCAGCAAACATCTTAAAATATTTTATTAAAAAAAAAATTATCAAATTGAATACAAAACAAATATCAGAAATCGCTGAATATATTGGTTCAGATGTGATATTAGGATTGGATTCAACAAATTCTATTTTAACCTCCAAAAAAAAAATCAAAAGATATAGAAAATGCAAAAAGTTATTTACCTTGATTGTAAAACCCAAGTTTGGTTGTTCAACAAGAGAAATATATTCACATGTTAAAAAATTCGATAAAGCTAAATTTTACAATCCCCAAAAAAAAATGTTTGACCTAGATTTTTTGAGAAAAACAAATAATTCATTGGAAAAAATTGCCTTAAAAAAGTATCCAGCATTGAATAAAATAAAGTTTTATTTAAAAAATTTAAAAGAACCAATCTTTGTGAGAATGACAGGATCTGGGTCTGCTTTTATTGCTTACTATGCAACAAAAAGGCAATGTGACATGGCTCAAAAACAGTTTAATAAAGACCATAAAAAATATTGGTGTATCAGTTCAAAAACTATATAAGTTTTATTTTTTATGTTATACGAATTTATTATTGGGGCGTAGCCAAGCGGTAAGGCACGGGTTTTTGGTACCTGCATCCTAGGTTCGAATCCTAGCGCCCCAGCCAAATATGAAATACTTATTAGATAAATTATTATCAAGAAGCAATAATCTAGACAAAGTAAGTTATGATTTAAAAGTTTTAACTATAAAATCTCCAGCAAACAAAATTTTTCAAGCAATAAATTCCTATTCTGAATTGAGTGAAATTAGATACGTTGGAGGTTGCGTAAGAAAAATAATTAATAAAGAGAAAATAGATGATATTGATTTAGCAACAAACTTAGAGCCCAAAGATGTTTGTGAAGCTTTAAAAAAAGATGGAATAAATTATTATGAGACTGGTATAGAACATGGAACTGTCACAGCAGTGATTGATGATAATAAATTTGAAATTACAAGCTTAAGAGAAGATATTTCTACAGATGGCAGACATGCAGAGGTAAAATTTTCAAAAGATTGGAAAAAAGATGCCTCTAGAAGAGATTTTACAATTAACGCAATTTATTCAGATAGAGAAGGTAACTTATTTGATCCTTATAATGGTAAAGAAGATTTAGAAAAAGGAGTGGTTAATTTTATTGGGAATCCTGAAAAAAGAATAAAAGAGGATTATCTAAGAATATTGAGATATATAAGATTTTTTTTAAACTATTCAAAAAAAAAACATAATCCTGAAACCGTTAAGTATTTAAAAATGAACCTTGATGGTATTTCAAAATTATCAAAAGAAAGATTGTTAGATGAATTGAAAAAAATACTAAATCCAAAAATTTTAACAAATATAACTAAAGATAAGTTTTGTTTAGAAATTTTAGAAACAATATTTCCACAATTGAAGTATTTTAATATCTTTTCTAAATTAAACACATACTCAAGAAATATTTTGAACGAAATTGATTTTATTTTTATAATCTCTCTCTTGGTAATTGATCAAACTGATAATTTGGATTATTTTTTATATAAATTCAATATTTCAAAAAAAGATCAAAAAAAGCTTAAAAATATTCATGAATTTTACAAAGAAAAAATAACCTCCACAACTTTCTCTAAAGATAACCTAAATAGAATTTTTTATTATAAAGGCAAAGAAACTGTAATTGATATTTTAAATTTCAGAATGTTAAAATCACAGAAATTAGATAATAATATAATAGAACTAATCAAATTTTATAAAGATATGGTTAAGCCAAATATGCCTATTAAAGCAGATAATTTAATGGTCAAATATAAAATTTCAGAAGGTAAAGTTTTAGGGGATAAACTCAAAATGATAGAAGAGGAATGGGTAAAAAATAATTTTCAAATTTCTGATCAACAAGTTGAGAATATCGTAAATAACTAGATATACTTAACATCTTTGATTTCAAAATTTTTTATACCGGCTGGAGTGCTTATTTCAACTAAATCATTTTTATTTTTTCCAATTAAACCTTTTCCTATAGGTGATTGAAAATAGATTAATTTATTTTTAAGATCTGCCTCATCTCTTCCAACAATTTTATAATTAATTTTTTCACCTGTATCTAAATTCTCTAAAAACACTGTTGATCCAAAAATTACTTTTCCATCATTATTCATTTTAGTAACGTCAATAACATTCGCTCTTGCAATAATATCATTTATTTCTGTAATTCTTCCTTCATTGTGAGATTGTTCTTCTTTTGCAGCATGATATTCGGCATTCTCTTTAAGATCCCCGTGTGATCGTGCTTCAGAAATTGCTGCTACAATTTTTGGTCTTTTTTTTTCTTTAAGAAAGATTAACTCTTCTTTAAGTTTATTTAATCCATTTAAAGTGATTGGTTCTTTATCCATATTATTTTTACTTCCATTTTGCTAATGGTGGTAATGACATTAAAATACCTTCTATATTTCCACCTGTTTGTAGTCCAAATTTTGTTCCTCTATCATATAGTAAATTAAATTCTGTATATCTTCCTCTCTTAATATATTGCATTTCCTTATCTTTTATAGTCCATTTTTTTTTCATTTTTCCTTTAATGATTTTTTGGAAAATTAATTGAAATGTAACTCCTACGTCTCTTACAAATTTAAAATCTTTTTCAAAATTTTCTTTCTTATAATCAAAGAAAATTCCTCCTATACCACGCGGTTCTTTTCTGTGTTTTAAATAAAAATAATCATCACACCATTTTTTATACTTGGGATAATATTTTTTATTATGTCTGTTGCACATTCTTTTTAGAATTTTATGAAATTCTTTTTTTTCATTATCATCTTTTTTTGAGGGTGTTACATCCATGCCTCCACCAAACCAATCATTAGTAGTGCAAATATATCTAGTATTAAAATGCATAGCTGGTATTTGGGGATTTTTCATATGCATTACAACTGAAATCCCTGATGCCCAAAATCTTGGATCTTTTTTTGCCCCAAGAATATTTTTTTTAAATTGTTTTGGAAATTTTCCATAAACTTTAGAAAAGTTTACGCCTACTTTATCAAAAATTTTTCCATCTTTTAAAATTCGATATTCTCCACCACCTTCATCTTTTTTAAGATTTCGTTTCCAAGTTGTTGACTTAAATTTTATATTATTTTTTTCTAGATCTATTACACTATTACAAATAGATTCCTGTAACATTTTAAACCAATTACTAGCCAAGTCTTTTTTAATTTCTAAATTCATTTTAGATTAATTTAGTTTGTTTTAAACTTTCTGCCAAGACGATTGCAACCGATGAGGCAATATTTAGTGATCGCATATTATTCTTCATTGGTATTTTTAATCTATTTTTAATCAATTTATGTATTTTTTCAGGAACGCCGGCACTTTCCCTACCAAATAAAATTGTATCATCTTTTTTAAATTTGAACTCTACGTAAGATTTAGATGCTTTAGTTGTCATCAATATTATTCTTTCATTTTTTTTAGATTCGAAAAAATCCTCTGAACTTCGATAAAATTTAATTTCCTTTTCATTCAAATAATCCATTACAACTCGTTTGAACCTTTTATCGCTCAATAAAAAACCGCAAGGTTCTATAATCTCCAATTTTGCACCTAAACAAGAGCAAGTCCTAATTATAGCTGCAGTGTTTTGCGGAATATCTGGTTCAAATAATGCAATTTTAGGCCCTTGATTTATTGAATTCTGTGTCATTCTTTCAGTAGTAAATTTGTTATTTTATATTATATGAAATCATATATTTAAGTAGAAATAATCTAAATTGAGTATATTTAATTAAAAACATTAATGTCAGAAAAAAAAACTAATAGAAGAGATTTTTTATTTACAGCGACATATGCTGTGGGTGCGGTAGGTGTTGGAGCAACAATTTGGCCTATGATTGACCAAATGAATCCTGATGCATCAGTTAAAGCACTAGCAAGTACAGAGGTTGATATCAGCGCAGTTAACCCAGGAAAAACCATAACAGTTTTGTGGAGAGGGAAACCAGTTTTTATTAGAAGAAGAACTCAAGATGAAATAGTAGAAGCAAGGTCAGTAAAGCTAGAGGAATTAAAACATCCAGAAAGCGATGAGGATCGAGCTAAAAATCCAGAGTGGCTTGTTATGTTGGGCGTATGCACTCATCTTGGTTGTGTTCCGTTAGATCAAAAAGGTGATTACAATGGTTGGTTTTGTCCATGTCATGGATCTCATTATGATACATCTGGAAGAATTAGAAAAGGTCCTGCACCAACTAATATGGAAATTCCTAAATACGAATTTGTTAATACTAATACAATAAAGATTGGGTAAAAAAATAATGAGCGATCATCAATACACTCCAGAATCTAAATTTGGAAAATGGTTTAATGACCGTTTGCCTTTGCTTACACTCGCAAATCATTTAACTGACTATCCAACTCCAAAAAATTTAAATTATTGGTGGACCTTCGGAGGAATTTTGACTTTCTGTTTAATTACACAAATTGTAACAGGGCTAGTATTAGCTATGCACTACATCGCTCATGCTGATATGGCATTTGATAGTGTTGAGCATATCATGAGAGATGTAAATTATGGTTGGTTAATTAGATATATTCATGCAAACGGTGCATCAATGTTTTTTTTAGCAGTATATATTCATATATTTAGATCTCTTTTTTATGGTTCTTATAAAGCTCCAAGAGAAATAATTTGGATTATTGGTATTATAATTTACCTTTTAATGATGGCAGCTGCATTTATGGGCTACGTTCTTCCATGGGGGCAAATGAGTTTTTGGGGAGCAACTGTAATAACGAATTTATTTAGTGCAATTCCATTAGTTGGTGAAGGTATAGTTACTTGGTTATGGGGAGGTTACTCAGTAGACAACCCAACACTAACTAGATTTTTCACACTTCATTATTTAATACCATTTCTAATTTTAGGTTTAGTGGTGTTACATATTTGGGCATTACATGTTCCTGGAAATAATAATCCTGTAGGTATTGATATTAAGAAACCGTCAAAAGATACAGTTCCGTTCCATCCTTATATTGTTATCAAAGACGGTTTTGCTTTATTAATGTTTATGATTGTTTTCGCATTTTTTGTTTTTTATACACCAAATATTCTAGGCCATGCAGATAATTACATTGAAGCTGATCCTTTAGTTACCCCAGCTCATATTGTTCCTGAATGGTACTTATTACCTTTTTACGCGATCTTGAGATCAGTTCCTGATAAACTTTTGGGAGTTGTTGCAATGCTATCAGCAATTTTTATTTTAGCGGCATTGCCTTGGCTTGACACCTCAAAGATAAGGTCAGCAGTTTTTAGACCACTATATAGACAATTTTATTGGATCTTAGTTGCTGATGTTTTGATTTTAGGTTACGTAGGAGCAATGCCTGCTGAAGGATTATATTTATTAATCGCTAGAGTAGCCACAGCATATTATTTTTTACACTTTTTAGTAATATTGCCAGTTTTAGGATATAAAGAAAAAACTCTTCCAATACCATTAAGTATCACCGAACCAGTTTTAGGTGGATCTCCTAATTTAGCTACGGCAAAAAATAAAGAAAGTTTTAAAATTAAGTGAAAAACCTATTAAGAATATTTTTTCTATTAATATTGTTTACTGGAATTCAATTAAATTCTAACGCAGCTGAAAAAGTTGAGTATTTAAAAACTGATTGGAGCTTCAAAGGACTTTTTGGTAAGTTTGATAGAGCTGCGCTTCAAAGAGGATATCAAGTTTATACTGAAGTATGCTCATCATGTCATTCCATGAAATATTTAAGTTATAGAAATTTAGCAGAAAAAGGTGGACCAGAGTTCACAGAGGATCAGGCAAAAGCAATTGCTGCATCTTTTGAAGTGAAAGATGGACCAAATGCAGATGGTGACATGTTCACAAGGCCAGGAAAATTATCTGATAAATTTGTTATGCCGTATGAAAATGTTAAAGCTGCTCAAGCAGCTAATGGTGGTGCTTATCCTCCAGATATGTCGGTATTGGTTAAAGCAAGAGGTGGGGGTGTTGATTATATTTATTCTCTTCTTCAGGGATATGAGGATCCGCCAGAGGGAGTTACTTTAGATGATGGCGTTTACTACAACAAATATATGTATGGTAACAAAATTAAAATGTCTAACCAGTTATCTGATGGATTGGTTGAATATTCTGACGGCACAAATGCCACTGTAGAACAAATGTCTAAAGATGTTACAACATTTTTAATGTGGGCGGCAGAACCTCATTTAGAGGCACGACATCAAATGGGTTTCAAAGCTATTATTTATTTAATAATCCTTACCATTCTAGTTTACTTCAGCATGAAAAGAATTTGGTCACGTATTAAAACGGAAGTTTAAAATATCCCCATCTTTTACAATATAATCTTTTCCCTCAAGTCTCATTTTACCATTTGTTTTTGAATTTATCCATCCATCATTAGTAATAAAGTCCTCATATGAAATTGTCTCAGCTCTAATAAAACCTTTTTCAAAGTCAGAGTGAATTTCACCAGCAGCTTTAGGAGCGGTACAGTTTTTTTCTATAGTCCATGCCCTTGTTTCTTCTGGACCTGATGTAAAAAATGTATCTAATTGAAGAATTTTATATCCCTTTTGAATTAAAAGATCTAATCCAGTTTCATTAAGACCTATCATTTCCATATAATTTTTTCTTTCATTTTCATCTAATTCGTTAATTTGATTTTCAATATCCGCAGATACAATTAAAGTATTATTGTCTCCATATTTATTGATAAAATTCGTAGTATAATCATTACCTTTTTGAACACTTTTTTCGTCTACATTACAAACAAATATTTTAGGTTTAACTGATAATAAACCACTTTGATTGAGTTCTTTTTTACTAAATTGATTTTTTAATATCGATATATCTTTTTCGTTGTTTATACAGTCCAATGCAATTTGAAGTATTGTTATTTGTTTATCATCAATATTTTTTTTGTTATTTTTTTCTAATCTTTTTTGAATAGACTCTAAATCAGCCAGCATCATTTCTGTTTCAATTATTTCAAGATCTCTAATCGGATCTACATTTTGATTTACATTTTGAATATCATCTGAGTCAAAACATCTAATCATATGAATTATTGCATCGACTTCTCTTATGTGTGAAAGAAATTTATTACCAAGTCCTTCACCTTTTGATGCTCCTTTTACTAAACCTGCAATATCAACAAAAGAAATAGTAGTATTAATTGTTTTTTTGGATTTAGAAATTTTTGCTAAATTTAAAAGTCTATAATCTGGGACTGCAACCACACCTATATTTGGATCAATCGTACAAAAAGGAAAATTCGCTGCTTGAGCCTTATTCGAATTTGTTAAAGCATTAAATAATGTAGATTTACCTACATTTGGCAACCCAACAATTCCACACTTAAAACTCATTATTTATTATTTACAGTGCTTGAAAATAAATCTAATTTTTTTTCTACAAGAATTGATATAGAATCTAATATATTTTTTGAAATTTTTTCAATTTCTAAAGTTTCATCTTCATCAAAATTTTGTAAAACATAATCTGAAACCTCAATATTTTTTTTGGGTTTTCCAATACCTATTCTAACTCGTGAGTAATCTTTACCAATAAATTTGTCAATTGAAGCAATACCATTATGTCCAGCATTAGAGCCCCCAAATTTAGCTTTAATTTTTCCAAATTCCACGTCAAGATCATCATGAAAAACAATTATATCTTGAGCTTCGATTTTAAAGTATTCAATCAATTCTCTAATGCAAATACCTGAATTGTTCATGAAGGTTAAAGGCTTAATTGCATAAACTTTTTTGTTATTAATATTACCTGTTGTTAATAAACCTTTGAATTTAGGTTTTTGTTTTGAAAGATTAAACTCCTTGTTTATTGAGTCTATAATCTTAAATCCAATATTATGTCTATTGTTTTCACTGTTTGGTGTTGGGTTGCCTAGACCTACGAATAAAAGCATAAAATATAAAGATTTTATTTCAATTTTTGTAGATTATTTTTTTTCTTCAGCAGGTTTTTTATCTGAGGGTTTTTTGTCATCACCCTCTTTTTTCTCTCCTTCAGCTGCTGGTTTTTCTCCATCAGCTGCTGCTGCCTCAGCTCCCTCAGCTCCTTCTTCACCTTCTGCTGTTTCTCCCTCAGCAGGTTTTTCAGGTTCTTTCATTACTGTAGGAGCAGCAAGAGTTGCGATCACGAAGTCTCTACCTTGAATAGTCGGGATTACTTCAGGATCCAATTTAACAGATGAAATTTTAAAACTTGAACCAATATCAATCCCATCTAGATCTAAAGTTAAATTTGCAGGAATTTTTTCACTAGGACATTTTAATTCAACTTTTCTTCTTACTATATTCAAAACTCCGCCTCTTTTTAATCCTGGAGATTTGTCGTGATTGATGAAATTTACAGGAACTTCAATTTTAATTTTTACACCAGGTAAAACTCTTAAAAAATCAACATGAATTGGTTCATCACTTATAATATGATACTCAATTTCTCTTGGTAATACGTTCTGAGGTTTTCCATTAATATTTAATGTTATTATGCTTGATAAAAAATTTTCTTTTTCAATAAGATTTTTTAATAATTTTTTAGATATTGAAATCTTTTCGTTTTCTCCTTTACCACCGTAAATTATAGCAGGCACATTTCCATTGTCCCTAATTGAGTTCAATTGCCCTTTAGTGGTGTTTTCTCTGATACTTGCTTCTAAAGAATTCATAAAACACAGGTTTTTAACCCATGTTTATAAATAATCAAGGTAATTATTTAAATAAATCTGAAACTGAGGTTGAATTCGAAATTCTTTTTATAGCTTCTCCCATAAGACCTGAAATCGGCAAAACCTCTATGTTTTTTACATTTTTGGTTCTTGCGACATTATCAATAGTGTCAGTTATAACCAAATTTTTAATAACTGAGTTTTTAATTTTTTTTACTGCTTCTCCACTTAATACCCCATGAGTAATATAAACATAAACTTCTTTAGCACCTCTATTCTTTAATGCTTTTGCAGCATTAACAATTGTTCCCCCGGAGTCAATTATATCGTCAACAACTATACAAGTTTTTCCTTTAACATCACCAACAATATTCATTACTTGTGATTGTCCTGGTTTAGGTCTTCTTTTATCAACAATGGCTAGACCTACATTCAAAATTTTTCCTAAAGCTCTTGCTCTTTCAGTCCCTCCCACATCTGGAGCTACACAAATCATGTTTTTACTTTTAATTTTTTTCTTTATGTGTCTTGCAAAGATTGGAGTTGCGAAAAGATTATCAACTGGGATATCAAAAAAACCTTGTATTTGTCCTGCATGCAAATCTACAGTTACCACTCTGTCTGCACCTGCTTTAGTAATTAGATTGGAGACTAACTTTGCAGAAATTGAGGTTCTAGGTACAACTTTTCGATCTTGTCTTGCGTAGCCAAAATAAGGAATAACAGCTGTTATATTTTTTGCAGATGATCTTTTTAGTGCATCAATACTTAATAATAATTCCATAAGATTATCGTTAGCAGGTGATGAAATTGATTGAATAATAAAAATACTATTACCTCTAATATTTTCATTTATCTCAATATAAATTTCGCCATCAGAAAACTTTCTTATACTAGAATTTACAATTTTAGATTTTAAATATTTAGCTATATTTTTACTTAGGGCTTTATTGCTGTTTCCAGTTAATAACTTCATTGAAAAGGTTAATTAATCATAATTATTGAAATATTTCTACCATAATCAGCATCTTTTAGTCTTAAAGATCGTCTTGCACTAAAAAAATTATTTTTAATATCAAAAGTATCAATATTTATATGGTCAATGTTGTGGATTTTATTAAATTTGAGTTGAGATTTTACATAT
>CACOQC010000026.1 GCA_902629215.1 uncultured Pelagibacteraceae bacterium
TTAATTCAAAAAAAAATATGATAATAAACAAAGTAACTTTTAAAAACTTTGTAAATAACTTTTTTAGCGTTTATGCTGGGTAAATCATTTTTTTTGGATCAACTATTTTATTATAATCTTTTTCATTAATTAATCCTGATTTGAGAGCTTCAGTTTTTAAAGTTGTTTTATTTTTTAAGGCAGCCTTAGCTATCTTTGCGGCATTATCGTATCCAATTTTCGGTGCTAATGCCGTCACAAGCATTAAAGAATTATTTAAATATTTTTTAATAATATCTTTATCTGCTTTTAAACCTCGTATGCAATATAAACCAAAATTTTTTGAACTATCTGCTAACAAATCTATTGATTGTAAAATGTTATGAGCAATTAAAGGTTTAAAAACATTTAATTCAAAATGACCATGTGAACCAGCCATTGTTATACCATTGTGATTTCCTATAACTTTTACACACACCATTGTAACTGCTTCTGATTGAGTTGGATTGACTTTACCAGGCATAATTGAAGAACCAGGTTCATTTGCTGGTAGAATTAGTTCTCCATATCCAGCTCTAGGGCCAGATCCGAGAAATCTAATATCATTTGCAATTTTCATTAAACAAACTGCAGTGGTATTTAGTGTTCCAGAAAAATTTACAATTTCATCATGTGCAGCGAGAGCTGCAAATTTATTTTTTGTTGGTTTAAAAGGTAGTTTTGTGATTTTCTTAATTTCGTTGATTACCTTTTTATCAAATCCTTTTTTACTATTAATACCAGTTCCTACAGCAGTACCACCCTGAGCTAATGAGTATATTTCTTCCAAAGCATTTTTAATTCTTGCTATGCAGTCTTCTAATTGAGTTTGATATCCAGAAAATTCTTGGCCTAAAGATAGTGGAGTTGCATCTTGTAAATGCGTTCTTCCAACTTTTACAATATTTTTAAAATTAGAAACTTTTTTTTTTAATTCTTTATTCAATAACTCAAGGCTTGGTATAAGCTTGGTTTTAGTCTCAATTGCGATAGCAATATGCATTGCTGTTGGAAAAACGTCATTAGTAGATTGAGATTTATTGACATGATCATTTGGATGAACTGGTTTTTTGGAACCCTTTTTCCCACCTAAAATTTCAATTGCTCTATTTGCTATAACTTCGTTTACATTCATATTAGTTTGGGTTCCAGAACCAGTTTGCCAAACTTTTAATGGGAAGTGTTCAATTAATTTTCCTGATATCACTTCATTCGAGGCCTTAATGATTGCTTTGGATATATTCGGTAAAATTTGTTTTTCTTTTCCATGCACTATTGCTGCAGCTTTTTTTATAATAGCGATAGATTTAATTAGAATCGGTCTTACTAAAAATTCACCTATATCAAAATATTTTTTTGATCTTTGGGTAGATGCCCCCCAATATTTATCATTTGGAACACTGATTTTTCCAATGCTATCAAATTCTCTTCTTAATTTCATGAATATTTTTTTTCAAAGTATATACATTAGATATATATTAATTTTATTTAAACATACAGGAGCAAAATGACAAATTTTGATAAAGTGGGAACTTTTATGAAAACTTTCGGCCAAGAAGTTAAAACAAAACCTTCTTTTAGTACAGATAAGATAAATAAATTAAGGCTTGATCTGATTAAAGAGGAGCTAACTGAACTCACAGAGGCAATGAATAACAAAGATTTAGTAGAGGTTGCTGATGCATTGACTGATATTCTTTATGTTACTTATGGAGCAGGCCATGCATTTGGAATTAATTTAGATATGTGTTTTGAAGAGGTTCAAAATTCAAATATGAGCAAATTAGATGAAAATGGTAAGCCGATATACAACGAGCATGGCAAAGTAATGAAAGGCCCAAACTACTTTAAACCTGATCTTTCAAAGTTTGTAAATTAAATTTCTAATTTAAAATCTACCGCTGGAGCGCTATGAGTAATGCTTCCAACAGAAATTCTATTTACTCCAGTTGCAGCAACTGACTTAACAGTTCTAAGATTTATATTTCCTGAAGCTTCTGTTTCATAATATTTTTTTACCAGTTTTACACCTGCTCTTAAATTTTTAATATCCATATTATCAAACAAAACAGTGTCAAATTTAAGCCCAATAATTTCTTTCAATTGTTTTAAATTATCCACCTCTACAGTAATTTTTTTTCCACTCTTATTTTTTATGGCTAATGAAACTAATTTTCTTAAGTCAGAACTTGCAATATGATTATCTTTAATTAAAAATTCATCGCTCAAATTAAATCTGTGATTAGTACCACCTCCTAATTTGACTGCATATTTTTGAATAACCCGGTAATTTGGTATAGTTTTTCTAGTACAACAGATTTTACATTTTTTCCCAGCCAGTTTAACAAATTGATTTGTTTTTGTAGCTATCCCAGAAATATGAGATAAAAAATTTAAAGCAACCCTCTCTGCAATTAATATCGAACTTGCTTTACCTTTTATGATTGCTATTACAGAATTTTTTTTGACTGATGATCCATCTCTTTTTTTTAAAATAAATCTAATTTTTTTATCAATTTGATTAAAAGTTTGTTTTGCAAATAATAAACCTGCAACAATTCCTTTTTGATTTGAAACTATTTTTGCTTCAATAATTTTACTCTTTTTTAATAAGTTAGATGTAATATCTCCATAAGGATATAAGTCTTCAGCTAGAGCAAGTCTTACTCTATCTTTGATAAAAGTTTCGCTTAATTTTATTTTTGACACGAAGTGTTATCTACCAATAGCAACCATTTTTTCTACTGACAATCGCGCTTTATTAATTGTTTCTTGATCCATAATTATTTCACCTGTTTCATTTTCAAGACAATCAAGAATTTTAGGTAAGGTAATTTTTTTCATATGTGGACACATATTGCACGGTCTAATAAATTCTACATTTGGGTTTTCAACTTGAATATTATCACTCATAGAACATTCAGTTACCATCATGACTTTTTTGGGTTGGTTATTCTTTACATAATTAATCATACCCGAAGTTGAACCAGCAAAGTCACTAGCCTTAATTACCTCAGGAGGACATTCTGGGTGAGCAATAATTTTTATACCAGGGTTATTTTTTCTTATATCTTTAATTTCATTTTCATTAAATTGATCGTGCACCATACAAATTCCCTTCCAAGAAATAATTTCAACATCAGTTTGTGAGGCCACGTATTTTGCAAGATAATCATCAGGTAAAAAAATTACTTTTTTTACTCCTAGTGATTTTACAATCTTAACTGCATTTGCAGATGTACAACAAACATCTGTTTCAGCTTTTACATCTGCTGAAGTATTAACATAAGAAACTACAGGAACACCTGGATATTTTTCTTTCAATAGCCTTACATCTTTTCCAGTTATCGATGATGAAAGAGAGCAACCAGCTTTCATGTCCGGTAACAAAACTTTTTTATTTGGACTCATCAATTTTGCAGTTTCAGCCATGAAATGTACTCCAGCCATTACAATAATATCTGCAGAAGTTTTTGAAGCCTCAACTGCAAGAGCCAAAGAGTCAGCTGAAAAATCTGCTATACCATGATAAATTTCTGGGGTTTGATAATTATGAGCAAGAATGACTGCATTCTTTTCTTTCTTTAGTTGATTAATTTTGTGGATATATGGAGCATGCACCGACCACTCAATCTCAGGCATAACCTTTGAGATTTTTTGATAAATAGGATCAGTCGCTTTTTTTACTTCTTGGTTAAATTCCATAATCAAAATTTATCAATTTGAAACCTACTTGTCATTGATTTAATGTGGGTCATATTTGCGGCTATGCTGAAATTGGTAGACAGGCACGGTTGAGGGCCGTGTGGACTTAGTCCATGAGAGTTCGAGTCTCTCTGGCCGCACCAAAAACTTAAATCTTTAGCCATTCAGGTATGTATATTTTAAAGGTAGCGCTTTTGCTTTTAAATATAAAATCTTTATTAAAATTTTCATTTAAATATTTTATTAAAGCAAATGGATAATCTTCATTGATAAGAACTTTACCAATGTCAATATCATTATAGTATATTGTTTCATCTTCGGAAAGTTTTCCATCAATAATTTCAATAGGTAATAATCTCTTTGAAAGTTTATTTTTTAATTTAATTCTCGCAGTATTCTCTTGACCAACATAACATCCTTTTTTAAAGTCAATGCCGTTTAGTTCCTCAAAATTACACTCTATTCCAAATAATTTATTTTTTAATTTATTTAAGTTTTTTGGAACTATACCAAGTTTGTGGCTATGACTATGATATTTTTCAATTTTATCATTTTTTAAATCAAGTTTTTTTAAAGATAGATAAAGTTTTTCCAAATTTATTATTAATCTAGCACCTAAATATTTATTTCTAGGATCTAATAGAATTGGATCTTCTCTGTATTTAAAAGTAAAACCTAGAATATCTTTTGAACCCGCAATAGTTAAATATTTCTCATATCCAAAACTAGCAACCACAAATTCATTACTTAAATTAAGTATTTCTACTTTTGTTCTGATTTTATATAAATTGAGTTGTTTAAATATTTCTTCAGATTGAGATTTTTCACAATCAATAAAGTAACCAGTTTTATGTTTTAAGACTATAAATTCATATAAAAATTTACCTTGAGGAGTTAATAAAGAGGCAAAACAACTAGAACTATCAGAAACTTTATTTATGTCATTGCTAATTAGATTTTGCAGAAAATCTTTTGCATCCGGGCCATTGATATAAAGTATGGCTCTATCTTCTAATATATAAACATTATTATTCATATTTGATTGATACTTAATTTTAATATAATAACTTTTCTCAAAAATGTTAGATCTAATAATCAAAAACGGGCAATGTTATATTAATGGAAAGTTAGAGAATAAAGATATAGCAGTTAAAGAAGGCAAGATATCAAAAATTGGAGAAGTATCAGAAGAAGCAAAAGAAGTTTATGATGCAAAAAACCAAATTGTTTTGCCAGGATGTATAGATACTCAAACTCATTTTAGAGAACCAGGCTCAACAGACACTGAAGATCTTCATTCTGGAAGTAGAGCTGCTGTAGCAGGAGGTATAACTGCAGTATTTGAAATGCCAAATACCAATCCACCAACTTCAAACATAAAAGAATTTCAAAGAAAATTAGATCTTGCAAAAAATAGAATGTATTGCAATTACGCTTTTTATTTTGGTGCAACTGCTGATAATGTTAATCAATTAGCAAAACTAAAAAATTTAGAAGGTTGCTGTGGTATAAAATTATTTGCTGGTTCTTCAACTGGTAATCTATTGGTAGCTGAAGAAAAAGATATAGATAACGTATTTGAAAATTGTTCAAAAGTTGTTGCAGTTCATTCTGAAGATGAGGAAGTTTTAAATAAGAATAAAAAATTAATCAAAAATGGAGATGTACACTCACATCCTATATGGAGAAGTGAAGAGTGTGCAATGTCTTCTACAAGAAGAATTGTTAGACTTGCTGAAAAGTATAATAAAAAGGCTCATGTTCTTCACATTACAACTAAGCAAGAAATAGATTTTTTATCTCAACACAAAGGCAATATTACTTTTGAAATTACTCCACAACATTTAACAATCTATGCACCTGATTGTTATGACAAACTTGGAACATACGCTCAAATGAATCCTCCAATTAGAGACAAATCTCATTACGATCGATTGTGGTACGCAGTTAAAAATAATTTAAACGATACTATTGGATCAGATCATGCTCCGCATTTAAAAGTAAATAAGGATAAAGAATATCCAAACTCACCTTCAGGTATGCCTGGTGTTCAAACATTAATGCCAGTGATGTTAAACCATGTTAATGATGGAAAATTATCACTTAATCAATTGATAAGTTTGGTGTGTGAAAATCCAATTAGAATTTTCGGTATTAAGAACAAAGGATTTATAAGAGAGGGTTATGATGCAGATTTCACAATTGTCGATATGAACAAAAAGATTGTGATTAAAAACGAGAATATTGAAAGTAAGTGTGGATGGTCACCTTTCAATGACGTTGAGTTTAAAGGCACTCCAGTAGCTACTATTATTGCTGGTAAAACAAAAATGAAAGATGGTAAAATTTTAGGAGATCCTGAAGGAACTCCTCTTCAATTTGATCAATAATTCATCATAATTTCACTAACTACAAAATCTTCTTGGATGTCATTATAATTGACAACTACTAAAATCCTATCTGACACATATCCTCCAAGGCAGACACTTCCTAATTCACAATTCCTTTTATTTCCCTCAGTAGATCCAGGATTGAGATTATTGAACACATTTTTCCATTCATTGATATTGTTAAAGTGATTAATTATTACTTTTGTTAGATTACGTGTGGCTGAACTACCAGGATTTAAAACCCTAGTACATTGATCGAATGAAGTATCGTTATTAAAATATAATTCTTGACCAAGATTACATTTTTCAAACTCTGCTAAAATAAATTTTACTGCTATTTTTTGTCTTGAAATGAGGCTATTTTTTTTTGCTCCCGCAGTGTAACCATTGTAAGCAACGACTCCTACAGCTGCTAAAATTCCTATGATGGCAACTACGACTAACAATTCTATTAATGTAAATCCTTTAGGCTTCATTAATAAATAAATATAATTTAATTTAGAAATTTGAATTTATAAGTTGATCAATTTGGGCTAAATACTTTTAATTGAGAAAGAATTAACAAGCACAACACCAATAACAATAAGAAATAATCCCAAAATTGCCTGCCAAGCTAAAGTTTGTTTGAAAAAGATGTAGCCTAATATAGCAATGGTAAAAATGCCTAGACCGCTCCATGTAGCATAAACAATTGCTATTGGCAGCTTGTTCACCACAAAAGTTAGTAAATAAAAAGCAGTTAAATAGAAAATGGCAAGCAAACTTGTTGGAATAAGTTTGGTAAAGTTTTGTGAAACAGGTAGCAACATGGTTCCTGCTACCTCACAAAAAATTGCACCAATTAGAAATAAATAAGTTTTAAGCACTTTTAAGAATATTATTTTTGATTAAATCTTCTTTGATCTCATCTAAAATTGCTGGATCATCAATGGTTGGAGGCATTTTATATTCAACACTATCTGCGATTTTTCTTATTGTTCCTCTTAAAATTTTACCAGATCTAGTTTTAGGAAGTCTTTTAATAACAATTGCAACTTTAAATGCAGCAACTGGCCCAATTTTATCTCGTACCATTTGAATACATTCTTTAGAAATTGTTTCATTATCTTTATCTACCCCTGCTTTTAAAACAATTAATCCAATGGGTAGTTGACCTTTTAATTTATCAGCTATTCCAAGAACAGCACATTCAGCAACCGATTGATGTTCTGATAAAACTTCTTCGATTGCACCTGTTGACAATCTATGACCTGCTACATTGATAATGTCATCAGTTCTAGACATAATCCAAATGTAACCATCTTCATCAATGTGACCTGCATCATAGGTTTGATAATAGCCTTCATAATTTGACATATAATTTTCCTTATATCTTTTATCTGCGTTCCAAAGAGTTGGAAAAGTTCCAGGAGGCAAAGGTAGTTTTACTACAATATCACCCATTTCATTTGGTTTAGCTAACGTTTGATCTGATTTTATAATTTTAACATCATAACCTGGTACAGCTTTACAAGCAGAGCCATATTTTGTTTTCATCATTTCGATTCCCGTACAGTTTGAACTAATTGCCCAACTTGTTTCTGTTTGCCACCAGTGATCAATTACTGGAACTTTTAATAAATTCTCTGCCCATTTGATTGTGTCAGGGTCGGCACGCTCTCCTGCTAGAAATAGACTTTCAAATTTACTCAAATCGTATTTTGAAAAAAACTTTCCTTCAGGATCTTCTTTTTTAATAGCTCTAAATGCTGTTGGTGCAGTGAATAAAGATTTTACTTTATAGTCAGAAATAATTTTCCAGAAAGCTCCTGCATCAGGTGTGCCGACTGGCTTACCTTCGAACAATACAGTGGTGCATCCTTTAAATAATGGAGCGTAAACTATGTAAGAGTGCCCAACAATCCAACCAATATCACTCGCTGACCACCAAATATCATCTTCATCGATGTTGTAAATATTTTTCATTGTCCATTTTAAAGCAACGATGTGACCCCCAATATCTCTTACGATACCTTTTGGTGTTCCTGTAGTGCCTGATGTGTAAAGTATGTAAGCAAATTCATTAGAATTCATTTCAACACAATCAGTATCTTTCGCATTGGCTTGAGCTTCGTCCCAACTGATTTCAATTGGAGCATTTAATTTAACTTCATGACCCTTTCTTTGAAATAAAATCATCTTATTAATTTTATGTTGAGCTTGTTTAACTGCTTCATCCACAAGTGGTTTGTATTCAACAGTTCTTCCTGGCTCAAAACCACATGAAGCAGTAACTAAAAGTTTGGCTTTACTATCATCAATCCTACTTGCAAGCTCGTTTGAAGCAAATCCACCAAACACAACCGAATGTATTGCTCCAATTCTTGCACAAGCAAGCATTGCTACAACAGCCTCGGGTATCATTGGCATGTAAATTATTACACGATCTCCTTTATTGACGCCTTGGTCTTTAAGTGCACCTGCAAACTTTGATACTTTTGATCTTAATTCTTCATAAGTGAATTTATTTTTGTTTCCTGTAATAGGGCTGTCGTAAATTAAAGCGGTTTTACTTCCTTTTCCTTGATCAATATGAATATCTAATGCGTTGTAACATGTGTTTGTTACACCATTTTCATACCATTTGTAGAAAGGGGGGTTAGACTTATTTAAAATTTTAGTTGGTTTCTTAAACCAAAAAATATCATGTGCAGCATTTTCCCAGAATTCTTCAGGATTGTTAATCGATTTTTGGTAAATATTATTAAATTTATCAGACATAGACTTTTTGATTCGATAGAGCCTTTTTATTAGATTTTTAAATTATAAATTGTATTTAATTTTAAAAAGTAAGTAAAATCAATGTAAATTAATGATAATTAAGTCTTCAATAATCTCAATATATTTGGTATTTAACGCTCAACTTTGGCTTAGGGAAGCCTAAGCTTAGTTTATATAAACTAAATAAGTAAAAACTAACTAAGAGGGAGTTTTTTATGAAAAAACTTAAATTGTTTGCTCTTACTGTTGCAGCATTGATTGGTGTAACTGGTGTGGCAAACGCAGCTTCTGCTACTATGTTAGCTCAAGATGACTTCGTTGGAATATCTTTCTGGATAATTTCAATGGGTATGTTGGCTGCTACAGCGTTTTTCTTCATGGAGAGAAATACTGTTGCTCCTGGCTGGAAAACGTCAGTAACTGTTGCAGGGCTAGTAACTGGTATTGCATTCATCCACTATATGTACATGAGAGAAGTATGGGTGATGACTGGCGATTCACCAACAGTATACAGATATAT
>CACOQC010000027.1 GCA_902629215.1 uncultured Pelagibacteraceae bacterium
TGTTATTCGCCACATTTTAAAAAAGTCATAGGAATAGCAATGATAAATGAGCCTTATTGTAAACCATCTACAACGGGATTGTTAGAAATAGAGGGAAATTCTTTAGCTGTAAAAGTTTGCGATTTGCCTTTCATCTAGTATAAAACCTACATCATGAATATTGCAATTGTAGGAGCAACAGGAAATGTTGGAAGAAAAACTTTAGAAGTTCTTGAAAAAAAAGAACTATCTATTGATAATCTATATTTAGTTGCTTCATCTAAAAGTGCTGGTAAAAAAATTAGTTTCAAGGATAAAGAACATGAGGTTTTTGACTTGGAAAATTTTGATTTTTCTAAAGTAAAAATAGCTTTTTTTGCAGCTGGAGGAAAAATCTCAGAAAAATTTGCTGAGAAAGCCGCAAAGCATTGTCTAGTCATTGATAATTCAAGCTTCTATAGAATGGATCCAGATGTTCCTTTAATTGTTCCACAAGTTAATTCAAATCATTTAGATCAAATAAAAAAAAATATTATCGCCAATCCAAATTGTTCAACAGCACAATTAGTGATTGCTTTAAAACCTTTACATGACCTTTTTGTAATTAAAAGAATAGTAGTTTCCACATACCAATCAGTTTCTGGCGGTGGTAAAGCACCAATGGATGAATTGATCGAACAAACTAAGTTAGTTTTAGATGGCAAAGAAGTAAAATCTAAAAATTTTACAAAACAGATAGCTTTCAATGCTATTCCTCACATAGATATATTTTCAGATGATGGTTACACAAAAGAAGAATTAAAAATGACTAATGAAACAAAAAAAATTTTAGATAGTAAAATTGATTTAACAGCAACATGTGTAAGGTTACCCATTTCTGTTTCACACTCAGAATCAGTTAACTTACAATTTGAAAAGCCATTTACTCTTGAAAAAGTTAGAGAAGTACTAAATAATTTTGATGGTTGTACGGTAATTGATGATAGAGTTGATGGTGGTTATACAACTCCATTAGAAGCGGAGGGAAAAGACGAAACATTTATCTCAAGGATAAGAGAAGATAAGACTGTAAAAAATGGATTAAACTTGTGGATTGTTTCTGACAATCTTTTAAGAGGCGCGGCTTTGAACGCAGTGGAAATAGCTGAGACATTAATTAAAAATAATTTTTATGGAAAATAAACCACCATTATCTCCTCATATTCAAATTTATAAATGGCATATCTCATCATTAGTATCTATCTCACATAGAATAACAGGCATAATAAATATAATTGCAATTACATTCATCTGTTTATTAGCTTCGTTACTCGTTTTTGGTGAAAGTAATTATGAATATATTTATTTATTTTTGAGTTCGCAAATAGGTAAATTTATTATCCTAGGACTTACATGGTCATTTTCCTTTCAAGCCTTAAGTGAGATAAGACACTTAATTATGGATTTAGGTTATGGATTTGAACTTAAGACAACTAAAATAACTGGGCTAATAGTTATATTTGGGTCTGTGACTTTAACTATAGTTTTATACTTAATTGGAAAAATTTTTTTTTGATGATTAATGCAACTAAAAAATGGATCTTTCTGAAAGTTAGTGGAGCGATATTAGTTCCATTAATGATATGGTTTATTTTAAATTTTATTACAATTTATGATCAAGACTATTCCATCGTCTTAAATTTTTTTACAAATCCAGCATCTAAGTTTTTATTTAGTTTATTTATTATTGATGCATATTTTTTTTCAGCCTTGAGTATTAGTGAAGTTTTTGAGGATTATATTAAAAATAATAAAATCAAAAATGTCGCAAATAGACTTTTATATCTATCAGCAGTGGTAATTCCGTTAATTACAATTATATTAATAAGTAGTTTATGAGTTCATACAAAATTATAGATCATGAATATGACGTGGTAGTTTTAGGTGCTGGTGGCTCAGGTTTAAGAGCTGCAGTTGGTTTGAGTGAGGCAGGATTAAAGACAGCATGTATTTCAAAAGTTTTCCCTACAAGAAGTCATACTTCTGCAGCGCAAGGAGGTATTTCAGCAGCTCTTGGTAATATGGGTGAAGATGACTGGCGTTGGCACATGTATGATACAGTTAAAGGTGCCGACTGGTTGGGAGATCAAGATAGCATTGAATATCTTTGTAAAGAAGCACCAAAAGCCGTAATCGAATTAGAGAAATATGGAGTGCCTTTTAGTAGAACAGAGGATGGAAAAATTTATCAAAGACCATTTGGTGGTATGACAAAAAATTATGGTAATGGAATTGTACAAAGAACTTGTGCTGCTGCTGATAGAACTGGTCATGCAATTTTACATACTTTGTATGGACAAGCGCTAAAACATAAAACAGAATTTTTTATTGAATATTTTGCGTTAGATTTATTAATGAAAGATGGAGCCTGCAAAGGACTAATTGCTTGGAATTTAAATGATGGAACCATTCACAGATTTAGAGCTCATACTGTAATTATTGCTACAGGTGGCTATGGTAAAGTTTATTATTCAGCAACATCTGCTCATACTTGTACTGGAGATGGTAACGCAATGGTTTTAAGAGCAGGATTACCTTTACAAGATATGGAATTTGTTCAATTTCATCCAACAGGGATTTATGGACATGGAACATTAATAACAGAGGGCGCTAGAGGAGAGGGAGGATATCTTACAAATTCAAAAGGTGAGAGATTTATGGAAAGATATGCACCGAAAGCAAAAGACTTAGCCTCGAGAGATGTTGTTAGTAGATCAATGTCGATAGAAATCAATGAGGGAAGAGGTGTTGGAAAGGACCAAGATCATGTTAACTTAAATCTAAGTCACTTAGATAAAGATATAATCGAGAGTAGATTACCAGGCATAACTGATGCTGCAAGGTTATTTGCGAATGTAGATGTTACTAAAGAACCGATACCTGTTGTACCAACTGTTCATTATAATATGGGTGGAATTCCAACAAATTATAAAGCTGAAGTATTAACAGTAAACGGTTCAGAAAAAACTGTACCAGGATTGATGGCAATTGGAGAGGCAGCGTGTGTTTCAGTTCATGGTGCAAATAGACTTGGTTCAAACTCATTAATTGATCTAGTTGTCTTTGGAAGAGCAGCAGCCAAAAGAGCTGCAGAACTTATTAAGCCAGGAACACCACATGAGGAAATAAGTGAAACAGAAACTCAGAAATGTTTAGATCGTTTTGATAAAATTAGAAATTCTAATGGCGAAGTTGGAACTGCAGAATTAAGACTTTCAATGCAAAAAACAATGCAATCTAAATGTGCAGTTTTTAGAACCGAAAAAACTCTTAAAGAAGGTGTTGATGAGATTAGAAAAACTTATGGTGGTTTAGATAATTTATCTGTAAAAGATAAATCGTTAATATTCAATACTGATTTAGTAGAAACCCTAGAATTTGATAACTTAATTAGACAAGCTGTTGTTACTGTTGACTCTGCATATAATAGAAAAGAAAGTCGTGGAGCACATGCAAGAGAAGATTTTCCTAAGAGAGATGATGAAAAATTTATGCAGCATACACTTGCATGGTGTGATGGTAAGAATACGAAAATAAGCTATAGAGAGGTTCACAAATCTACTTTAACCAATGAAGTTCAATATTTTCCACCACAGGAAAGAGTTTATTAATGGCTCAAATTAATTTGCCTGAAAATTCTAAAGTAAAAAAAGGTAAATATTTTAAAGATCAAACTGGCTCAAAAAATTTAAGGAAAGTAAATATATATAGATGGGATCCCACTTCAGGAGAAAATCCCAGAATTGATACATATGAAGTTGATATGAGTAATTGTCCATCTAAAGTATTAGATATTTTAAATAAGATTAAAAATGAAATAGATCCTACATTAGCATATAGAAGATCATGTGCACATGGAGTTTGTGGTTCTTGTGCAATGAATATGGATGGCAAAAATGGTTTAGCTTGTACCACTCCACATGCTGAAATAAATGGTGATATTAATATTTATCCATTACCTCATTTAAAAGTAAAAAAAGATTTAATTGGCGATTTAGATGGTTTGTACAAACAATATCAGTCGATTGAACCTTGGTTAAAATCAAATTCCAAATCAGAAACTAAAGAAATAATTCAATCAAAAAAAGATAGAGCAAAATTAGATGGTGCATACGAATGTATTATGTGTGCCTGCTGCTCAACATCATGCCCTAGCTATTGGTGGAATGGAGATAAATATTTAGGTCCAGCAGTTTTACTTCAAGCGTACAGATGGATTATAGATAGCAGAGATGAAGAAAGGCAAACAAGATTAAAAAAGGTTGCAGATGAACTTAAGTTGTATCGTTGCCATACAATTCTTAACTGTACAAGTGCATGTCCAAAGGGTTTAAATCCTGCAAAAGCTATAGCTGAGATAAAAAAAATGTTAGCAACGGCTAATATATAAACAATAGACTAACAAGAATTTTTACTCTAAAAGATCGTATTCATGAAATTAATTGAACATTTTGTAGGTGGAAAAATAATTCCTGGAACTTCTGACAAAAAAGGTAAAGTATTTAATCCTGCGACTGGAGAGCAGGAAAAAGAAGTAAGATTAGCTTCTAAATCTGATTTAGATCAAGCAGTTGTAATTGCAAAAAAAGCCTTTGATGAGTGGTCACTTAAACCTTCTCTTCAAAGAGCAAGAATAATGTTTAAATTTAAAGAGTTAATAGAAAAAAATTCAGATGAACTGACACAGTTAATTGTTGCAGAACATGGTAAAGTTTATGAAGATGCAAAAGGATCTTTAACTAGAGGACTTGAAGTTGTTGAATTTGCCTGTGGTATTCCACATTTGCTCAAAGGAGAATTTTCTGAAAATGTTGGAACTAACGTTGACAGTTGGTCAATACGACAACCTCTAGGAGTTGTTGCAGGAATTACACCATTTAATTTTCCAGCGATGGTTCCAATGTGGATGTTTCCTATAGCTATTGCTTGTGGAAATACTTTTATATTAAAACCGTCAGAAAAAGATCCATCTTGCTCAATAAGATTAGCAGAACTTTTAAAAGAAGCAGGTTTACCAGATGGGGTTTTTAATGTTGTGAATGGAGATAAAGAAGCTGTAGACGCAATCCTTACAAATAATGATATTAAAGCAGTCAGCTTTGTTGGTTCGACACCTATTGCAAAATACATATACGAAAACTCCGCTAAAAATGAAAAAAGAGTCCAAGCTCTAGGTGGTGCTAAAAATCATTTAGTTGTTATGCCTGATTGTGATTTAGATGGTGCTGTAAATGGCTTAATGGGAGCTGCTTATGGGTCAGCAGGTGAAAGGTGTATGGCTCAATCGGTTGCAGTTGCAGTTGGAGATATTGGAGACGAATTAGTATCAAGATTATCTAAAAAAGCAGAGGCTTTAAAAGTTGGTCCTGGAATGGATAAAAATTCTGAAATGGGGCCTTTAGTAACCAAAGATCATTTAGAAAAAGTTAAAGGTTATGTCGATTTAGGAGTAAAGGAAGGAGCAAAATTATTAGTTGATGGAAGAAATTTAAAATTACAAGGATATGAAAATGGATTTTATATCGGTGGTTGTTTATTTGACCATGTAAAAAAAGAAATGAGAATTTATAAAGAGGAAATATTTGGACCTGTTTTATCTGTTGTTAGAGTAAAGACTTTTGAGGAAGCTGCAAAATTAATAAATGATCATGAATATGGAAATGGAGTTAGTATTTATACTAGAGACGGTGATGCAGGAAGAACGTTCGCCAGCAAAATTCAAGTTGGCATGGTTGGAATAAATGTTCCAATACCAGTACCAATGGCTTTCCATAGTTTTGGAGGCTGGAAAAGATCTTTATTTGGTGACAGTGCTATGCATGGCATGGAAGGTATAAAATTTTATACTAAATTAAAAACTATAACTTCAAGGTGGCCTTCTGGAATTCGTTCAAATGCCGAATTCGTGATGCCAACAATGAAATAATAAAGGAGAAAATGAGCAAGATATCTTTAATTGGGGCAGGTCAAATTGGTGGAACTCTTGCACACTTAATTGGAATAAAAGAATTAGTTAATGAAGTTGTTTTATTTGATGTAGCTAGTGGGATAGCTAAAGGCAAAGCCTTAGATATTGCTCAGTCATCATCAGTTGATGGTTTCAATGTGAAGTTTTCAGGAACTGATGATTACAAAGATATTAAAGGTTCAGATGTAATAATTATCACAGCTGGAGTACCAAGAAAACCTGGAATGAGTAGAGACGATCTACTTGGAATAAATTTAAAAATAATCAAACAGGTTGCTGAGGGAATAAAACAAAATGCTCCTGACGCATTTGTGATATGTATTACTAATCCATTAGATGTAATGGTAATGGCATTTCAAAAATTTTCAGGTCTTTCACCAAATAAAGTTGTTGGAATGGCTGGTATATTAGATAGTTCTAGATTTAAATTATTTTTATCTGAGGAATTCAATGTTCCAGTAAGAGAAATTGAGGCAATGGTAATGGGTGGACACGGTGATACAATGGTTCCTTTACCAAGATTTACAAAAGTTTCTAATAAACCATTGCTAGACCTTGTTAAAGAAGGAAAAATTTCTCACAAAAGATTAGAGGAAATAAATCAAAGAACAAGAGATGGTGGAGCAGAAATTGTAAAATTTTTGGAAAAAGGTTCAGCTTTCTATGCACCAGCAGCTTCAGGAGTTGAAATGGCTAAAGCTTACTTAAAAGATGAGAAAAAAATACTTCCGTGTGCTGCTTACTTGAATGGTGAGTATGGAATAAAAGATATTTATGCTGGCGTTCCAATTATCGTTGGTAAAAATGGTGTTGAAAAAATTGAGGAAATTAACTTAGATGAGAAAGAAAAATCTGAATTTCTTCACTCAGTCGAGGCTGTCAAAAAACTTTGGGAAGCAGCATCAAAAATAGATCCAGATTTAGCCAAATAATGAATATACACGAGCATCAAGCTAAACAAATTTTAAAACAATTTGGTGCAGCGGTACCGAATGGAGTGTTTGGTTTTACTGTTGAAGAACTTTTAGAAAAATGTAAATCTTTGAAAACTGATAAATATGTCTTGAAGGCACAAATTCATGCTGGTGGTAGAGGAAAAGCTGGTGGTGTAAAAATTTTAGATAACTTAAGTGAACTTGAGAAATCAGCTAAAGAGCTTTTAGGAAAAAAATTAATTACTCATCAAACAGGGCCACAAGGAAGAGAAGTAAAAAGACTCTATGTTGAAGAATCATCAAACATTGAAAAGGAATTTTATCTTTCTTGTCTAGTCGATAGAGCTACGTCAAAAATTGCATTTATTACAAGTGATCAAGGTGGAATGGATATTGAGGAAGTAGCCGCTAAATCTCCAAATAAAATTTTAACAACTAAAGTTGAATTAAATGAGGAAATTTCAAATGAAGAATGTGAGAAAATTATCAGAATTTTTAACCTAGAGGGTGATTCTAAAAATGAAGCGATTTATTTAATAAAATCAATTTATAAAATGTTTATTAAATCAGATGCAAATATGGTCGAAATAAATCCACTAATATTAACTAAAGAAAAAAAAATTGTTTGTTTAGATGCAAAAGTTAGCTTTGATAGTAATGCTTTATTTAGACATCCAGAAATTTTAGAACTTAGAGATCTAAACGAAGAAGATCCAGCAGAAATTGAGGCAAGTAAACATGATTTAGCTTATATCAAATTAGATGGAAGCATTGGCTGTATGGTAAATGGCGCGGGATTGGCTATGGCAACTATGGATATAATTAAGTTATATGGCGAAGAACCAGCTAATTTTTTAGATGTTGGTGGAGGTGCTTCAAAAGAGAAAGTTTCAGCTGCTTTTAAAATAATTTTATCAGATAAAAATGTTAAGGGGATATTAATCAATATTTTTGGTGGGATTATGAGATGTGATGTTCTTGCACAAGGTGTGGTAGATGCAGCTAAAGAAATAAATATCAGTGTTCCACTTGTAGTAAGACTTGCAGGTACAAATTTTAAGGAAGGCAAAGAAATATTAGATAACTCTGGTCTAAAATTAATTTCTGCGGAAAATCTTGATGATGCAGCTAAAAAAATTGTGGAGGCAATTAAATAAATGTCAGTTTTAGTTAATAAAAAAACTAGATTAATTTGCCAAGGTTTTACTGGATCACATGGAACATTTCATTCTGAGCAAGCAATCAAATATGGAACAAAATTAGTTGGTGGTGTCACACCAAAAAAAGGTGGACAAAAACATTTAGGACTCCCTGTTTTTAATACAGTAAAAGAGGCAAAAGAATCTGAAGGTGCTAATGCTACAATGATTTATGTTCCAGCAAAA
>CACOQC010000028.1 GCA_902629215.1 uncultured Pelagibacteraceae bacterium
TTTATTGAATTTTTTTAATTGATTCTTTGTGATCTTTCTGGCTTGTCCTGGTGCTTTCCCTTTTGTCATTGAAGTCATGCTATAAGGATTGTCTAATAAAGTTTGACCAAATTTATTTCCAACAAGGACTGCACCTGGTCTCATACCAAGTGTATTATTTTTTCCAGGGCCTACTAATAAAGTATCTGTTTTTCCTTTTGATACAATAGTTTGAAATTCTGTTCCTCTTGAACCTAGTGTTCCTTCAGGTACTTCAACTGTTAAGCTGTCAGGATTTTTTTTACTAATAAGTCCAGAAATAACTTTTAAACTTCCCTGTTTAACACTTGCAACAATTTTTCCATCGTTAGTAGCTGGATCAAAAACAAAAGTGTCCATTACAACTTCTGAATCCTCTCCAATAGTAAATGTTGATTGGTCTAATAGTAAAATTTGAGTACCAGATCCTGCTCCAGCAGATATTGTCTCATTTAAATAAATTTTATCACCAGCTTTTAATTCTCTAGTTTCAGTCTTAACAGTACCAGATATAGCTCCAACAATTCCAACTAATTGTTTTTCAATTGTTAATTTTTCCTCAGCATATGAGTTTACGCTTAATAAAAATATTAACCCTAGTACGGTTGATAAAATTTTTTTCATCCTGAAAAACTATCAATTTTTGAAAAAAAAGAAACTTTAAAAACTCATTATGGGCAGCTTTTTTTTGGTATTTTCTAAATTTTAAGGGGTAAAAAACAATATATTGATATTAATTCAATTTAACTGATCTAGAAAAACTTAAAGAAAAAGAATCGGTTATATAGTCATAGTTGAGCATATTAGCTTCTGAATAAAGTTTTTCATAAGATAGGTTAATAAATAAAGATCTATTTGGATCAATTGCAGGAAATATATCTCCTATAGCTTTAGTTAACATTATATCGAAAGTATTAGTATAATCTGATCTTATTTTGCTTGTGGTCACAGATGAATCTATTTTTTTATAATCATTGAAACTAATTGAATTACTTACGGCGATATAAGCCCATGGAAAAGCAAAATTTAATCCTAAACCAACATCATAAGTTTCATAATCATTACCTGCATCGACTCTAGCATCTGTATCACTGTAGCCTAAACTTAAATTTGTTGAAATAATTGGAGTTACTATAAAATCATGTCCAAATGTAAAACTATGTCCAACTGAATTAGTTTCATTTGCTGTTGTATCCATTGAATTGTGATTTCCTTTTGAACTTGAGTAAGCATATCCATAACTTAAAGAATTTCTTTCACCAACTGAAAAGAAACCACCAAAACCGTACATCTTTGAGAAACTATCTGCGTCAGTTTGATAATCTGATTTACTTAACATTAAGTAAGGACTTAAACTTTGATTTCCTAATACCGTATCTAAAGCTAAAGTTAGACCATAACTTTGATAATCATCGTCAGTTTCTGAATATTGTTCAGAAGATGAGTGAGAAGCATTTATTAAAAAATTAGACTCTTCTCCAATAGGTCTTGTAGCTGATAAACCAAGACTGCCACTTAACGTTCTATCATGCATTGCAGAATTAAAAGCAACAACACTATCAGACTCTTCTTTAGTTCTTGTTTTTGAAACACTGTTTACGTTGTTGCTAAAAACACTTCCCATCGAAATATCTGCTGTCAAATTCCAAAGACTAGGCTCTCTATCTTTTAATTCTTCTTCAATTTCTAATAACGTCTCTAAATCTTCAGGTTCTAAATCCCGTCTTAATTTCATCTCCTCAATAATTGTGTTTGCTTTTTCTGGAGAGTCCACCTGCACTAAAACAGATAGTAAATATAATTTTATTTCAACATTATCTGGATACAGCATATTAAGTCTTTCAAGTGTGGAAATTGTTTGTTTGAAATTTCCCATTTTACCTTGCTGCTGCGCATATTTTAAATTTAAATCTAAATCATTTGGTTTTTGTAAAATTTGCATATAGGTAATATTTTTTTCAGATGAAAGTACAGAGGTTGTGCCCAATAAAAGAATTGGGATAATTAAAATTTTTAATCTATTTAATTTTAAAAACATAAAAAGGTGAAGATATTAAGTATATTATTTTTTTCAATTAATAATTTTTTACATAAAAATATAAATATATACCTAAACAGGTACCCAAAATGGTTTTTTCATATACAAATAGTCTCCTTAAATAGGTTTTATGAGTTGTCTTTTATATTAAGAAATTATTTATTGTTTATTTAATTCTAATAATCTTTTTAATGATCCCTCGTGTTCCCATCGTTTTACTAATTTAGACATGTTACTAACTGTTTCTGGAACAAATTTAGCAAACACTGTTTGATAATCAGATCCGATAGTAATTCCATTCTTATTATAGTTTAATAGTTTGAATTTTGTTAAATGTAGAATTTTTCTTCTAACAGTTTCTCTTGGCAAATTTAAGATTTCTGAAATGCTGGCAATATTTATCGTTCTTTTGTCATTTAATAAACTCTCATAATCTTTAAAAGTATCCTCAAGCTCTTTAAAATTTTTTGTTCCATCTTTATTGAACTTATAAAGATTATCACTTACAACAAGTTGTAAGATCATAAAGCTATCAAAATCAATTTTTAAATCTTTTTTAACTCTATTGTAAAAATTAATTAAAAACATCATCCAATGATACAAGCCGCTTGAAAAAACTGGTGTCTCCTTTTTTTTCTCAATGACTTTTAAATCAATAACTTTTTTTTCATTAATACTCATAATAGTTTTTTTTAACCCAATTTAGTTTTTAATAACTCAATTTAGTCTTTAACAGCCTATAATGGGTTATTTAATTTGTCAAAAGTTAGATAAAACTTAATTTGTAATATTGTTATTTACCGATACTGATAACTGTTAAATCATCAGTTAATTTTTGATTATCACTATCACTCATTACTGATTTTGTAATTTGATCTAATTGTTTATGCGTATCTTTATTATAATTTTTCTCAATAATATCTATTGAACCATCAATGCCTATTTCTTCTCCCTCTTTATTTAAACTTTCAGATAAACCATCAGTGAATGCATAAAATCTTGAACCATTTAATTTCATTTTATTAATTTTATAAATATGTTTATCTTTTTGTTTTATTACTCCTAAAGGAGGATTAGAGCTTTCAATTTGATCATAAGTTCCTTTATCATTTCTGATAACTGCAGGTTGATGTCCTGCATTAACCCATCTAATTTCATCAGAGATTAAATTATATTCTCCTATGATTGATGTAACAAACATCCCTCCTGTTTTTGTGTTGTTCAAATCATTGTTCATATGAAATGCCATTTCGTCAGGATCCACTTTTGATTGAGATAAAACTTCAAATAATGTTGAAGCTTTTGCCATTACCATTCCAGCATGAATTCCTTTTCCAGCCACATCAGCAATTATAAAATAAATACAATCGTTATGTGGATAAAAACTAAAAAAATCTCCCGAGACTTCTCTAGCTGCGATGTTAATCCCATGAACAGGATAATTATTTAAATTTCTTTTTGGTAAAAAATTCTCTTGAACTTTTACTGCAAGCTTAACTTCTTTTGAAATTCTTTCTCGCCACTTATTTTTTTCTTCCTCACTAGTCTCAAGTTTACTCATGAGCTTATTGTAATAAAGACCAATCACTCCACCAGCTGTAAATGGATCTTGAGGACCTCTCATTTTTAAATCACCTGACTCAGATTGTTTATTTAAAATTGATATTAAGTCATGCTCAACTGACACTGCATTATGTTCAGCAATATTTAAACCAAGTTCTTCGTGAGCAGGGCTTACCCTTAAAGGATAAAACTTATTAAATAATCTTAGGATTATAAAAGATGAAACAAATGTGAATAAACCAATTGATACTATACCAATTAATTGAATCTTTATTTGAGATATTCTATCTAAACCAGTATCTAAAATTTCTAAATTACCAAATAAGCCTACTGCAATCGTCCCCCATATTCCTGCACCTAAATGTACAGGAACGGCTCCTACTACATCATCAATTTCATACTTATTTAAAATTTCATTTACTGCGATTGCAACAATTGCACCGATACATCCTACAAGTATAGAATTAACTGATGTTAATGAATTACATCCAGCAGTGATTGCAACTAAACCTGCTAGAGGCCCTAAAATGATATAAAAAGGATCCGGTTTTTTAAATTTAAAATACGAGATACCCAAACCTGTTAGCAATCCAAAAGCAGCAGCCAAGAAAGTATTTATTAAAATTAAAGGTACAGTTTCATCCATTGCACCATTACTACCACCATTAAAACCAAACCAACCAAACCATAAAATTAATGTTCCTAAAACTGCTAAGGGGAAACTTGAGCCAGTAAATTTTCCTTTATTTGCTGAAGAATATTTTCCAATCCTTGGACCTAAAATTAATACAGCTGCTAAAGCAATCCACCCACCTACTGAATGCACTATTGTGCTTCCAGCAAAATCTACAAAACCTAAATCAGATAACCATCCAGTAGTTTTAACTGAACCAGTAACTGCAAGTAACTGGTTAACTGTGTCATGTTTAGATAGATAACTTGATGACCATGCCCAGTGTCCAACAATTGGGTAGATAATACCAGTTGCTAAAACTGTCATTATTAAGTAGCCATTAAATTTCATTCTCTCAGCAACAGCACCTGAAATTATAGTTGCAGCAGTTGCAACAAACATTGCTTGGAAAACAAAATAAGTCATGTACTCAGCTTTGTCTGTTTTAAATAAAAATAAATCGGTACCAAAAAATCCGTTATAAGATGTGCCAAACATAATACCAAATCCGAATATCCAAAAGATAACTACAGAGACACCAAAATCTGCAGCATTTTTTAGAGCAACGTTGATACTATTTTTTTGACGTGACAAGCCTGTTTCCATGCACATAAAACCTGCCTGCATAATGAATACTAAAACTGCACAATCGATAACCCATAAAGTATCAATATTATTGGTAACTATATCCATCACTTTTTGTGCCATTTCATTATCCATAATTTTAGATACCTAACAAAAAAATTTCAACTATCTATTAACTTAGTGATCAAATTGATTTTTAATAACTATTATTTAACAGTTATTATCTCTAGCAAAATTTCCATTACGAGTTAAAGTGAGTGTGCATGGATTGCTTCCATCTGTTTCTGTAGCAACGATTTCATAATTAGCAGCACCAGTACTTGCAATACAGATATTATAACCAATGTCATCTCCTATTTGGTCTCCTCCACCAAATAAAAAAGTCTCAATATTATCTGAAGATGCTTGAGTTGGTGTGCAGCTACCATCTTCCTGAGTATAATAACTACCACTATTTGAGTACTCCTCTGTTTGTGCTAGAGAAATTTGTTGCATTACATTTTTAGCAGATTTTTCTTTAGCTCCAGATATGTAGCCATTGTAACTTAAAACTCCAATAGCTGATAGAACTCCTATGATCGCAACTACAACTAAAAGCTCCACTAGGGAAAATCCTAGTGAGCTTTTAATTTTCATATTTTTTTTTTAAATACAGATGATTATTCTGCTTCTACTTTATTTACAAGCACATCAGTTGCAGCGTCATCATATTGTGTTGTGACAATAAGAAAACCAGCATCAGCACCAGTTCCTTCCACAATTGTCGTATAACCTTTTCCTGAAAAAGCTGTACATTCAGCAGGTTCACCAGTTGCAACAGCTGCACCATTTGTTACGCCTTTACAAGCAGGTGTGTATGTATTTTTAAAATCAGCAAGTGCTGCTACTGCTGCAGTTTGAATTGAAGTTGCAGTTCTACCACTACAAGTTAAATTTCCACTCATCGCTGTGTCTTCTGTACCTATGTTACATTTTTGAATTTCTGCTGCTAAATATTTTGTTACCGCACCTTGGTTAGACTTAGATGCATTTATTTTTGCACTTTTAGTGTAACCATTGTAAGCAACAACACCTACAGCTGCTAAAATACCAATAATCGCAACAACAACTAATAGTTCGATTAGTGTAAAACCTTTATTATTTTTCATATATCCTCTTTATTAATTAATTAATGCAGAAAATTTATAATAATTTTCAATGATGTAAACTATAAATATTGCCTAAATTTACTTAATATTTGATCTACTTGGTCAATTTGGGTTTAATTTTTATATGTTTTTTGTTATTAGCATATGAGAATATTAAAAATATGAAATATAAAGTGACAGAAAGTGAAAACATTAGCACTGTATTTCTTGATGGAGAAATAGATATGGATGTTGCTGACAATGTTCGAGAAGTAGTGTTCCCATTAATTGACTCTGGTAAAGAAGTTCACTTAAACTTAAAAGGTGTTCAATACATGGATTCATCAGGAATTTCAGTAATAGTTGAAAGTAATCAAAGAGCAAAAGAAAAAAATACTAAAGTTGAGCTTAAAGAAGTAAGTCAACCTGTAGAAAAAGTTTTAGCAATGGCAAGGAAATTTTTATGACATATAAAGTTACAGATGAGGGCGACACTAGCACTGTATTTTTAGATGGTGAAATAGATATGGACAAAACAGAGGGAGCTAAAGAAGTTATTTTTCCTCTAATTGATGCTGGAAAAAATGTGAACTTAAATCTAAGCAATGTTCAATACATGGACTCTTCTGGGATCTCAGTTTTAATTGAAAGTCATCAAAAGGCTTTGGAGAAAGGTACAAAGCTTATTGTCAAAGATGTAAGTAAATCTGTTTTAAAAGTAATCATGATGGCAAAGTTAGAGCAAATTTTAAATTTAGAGTAATTGAATATAATGAATACTGAGGCAACAAATTTATCTGAGAAAAAAGACTTCCTAGTACGATCTTCTAGCCTTAAGGATGTGAGAAGTTTCTCAAGAGAAGTTTTTGAGAAATTTAAAATTGATGAAAATTTAAGAGAGGAACTAGTTTTAGCTATAGCTGAAGCTGCTCAAAATATTGTCAAACATGCTTATAAAGATTATCCTGATACACAAGATAGAATGGCTGTTAGAATTTCTTGCACAGATAAAGAACTTGAAATTGCATTTTTTGATAAAGGAAAACCAGTTGAGGAAAGCAAAGTAAAACATAGAGCGATAGATGATGTTAAGCCTGGCGGACTTGGAACATTTTTTATTCAAGAAATAATGGACTCTATTAAATTTAAAGAAGGCGATAAGCCTTGGATAAACAATCTTGTATTAACAAAAAAATTGTAAATTAGTTAATAAGAGCACCAACGTTAAATATTGGTGAATACATCGCAATCATTAATCCACCAATCATTACACCCATAAAAACAATCATGATCGGTTCAATTAAGCTAGACATATTGTCTACAGTGGTATCAAATTCTTCCTCGTAATAAGCAGCAACAGAATTAAACATTTCATCTAATTGACCAGTTTGTTCACCAACAGAAATTAATTGACTAAATGTTGGGGGAAACAATGGTTCTTTTAAAAAAAGTTTTGTTAATGTATCTCCCGAAAAGACTCCTTTTTTAACATTTTCTAAAGCGTCCGTTATAACATCATTATTACTTACTGATTTCGCAATCTCTAAACTTTCTAATAAGTTAACACCTGCCGCACTTAAATTTCCCATGATTAAAGAAATTCTTGCTAACATAGATTTTAAAATCATTTCACCAAAAATTGGAAGTTTAAGAACTTGTTTATGCCATCTAAAACGAATTGCAGCATTTCTTTTAGTAATAAATCTAAATCCAAAAAAACCGGCTAAGAAAAAGAAAAAAGCAGTTAAGAAAAAACCTAAGAAAAAGAAAAAAGTAGTTAAGAAAAAACCTA
>CACOQC010000029.1 GCA_902629215.1 uncultured Pelagibacteraceae bacterium
TTTGAAAATTTTTTTAAATCTAAATTAGGAAAGTCCACAGTACAAGGTGAGGAAATATTAGGAGTAGAGCTTGCAAATAAAGAAATTAGATTAGTTCAAGTTTCAAGCAATAAAGCAAATCAATGGGTGCTAGATAAATTACACATTCATCCAGTTGATATTTCGGATGATAGCACTCCAATAGATAATGCTGATAAATTTTCAGAAGAACTGTCTTTAGCTATCCAAAAATACAAAATATCTTCTCCAAACGTAGCAATATCTATCCCAGTTACAAGTGCAATTATAAGAGTAGTTACTGCACCACTAATGAAAGATGAAGAACTAAATAAAGCGATTGAAACTAATTCATTATGGGAAAATTTAGTTCAATTAACTGATAATTTAGAAGATTATTCTATTTTCCATCAAGTGATCAATAGAAATCAAAAAGATAATACAATGGATATCTTATTTGTTGCATCAAAATTAACAGATATAAATAGTTACACTTCAATAATTAAAAATGCAGGTTTAAATCCAGTTATTATAGATGTTAAATGTTTTGCATTAAAATCAGCAGTCGATCAATCTAATCAACTTGCAAACAAGCCAGAAGACGCCAATTTAACTGCTGTTTTAGAGTTTGGTTTAGATGAAAATTATTTAATGATCCTTTATGACAATAATCCAATAATAACTGACATTTTTATTAGGGGACAAGACAGAAAGATTTTACAAGAGTCACAAGATGCTGAAGAAAAAGAAGGATTAGTTAGAAGATATGTAACTCAAGTCAAACAAGCAATTCAAGATTTTGAAACCAAGTATGAAAAAAGAATTAGAAATATAAAAGTTGTATCAGATATTGAAAATGTTGAAGAATATTTAGGAAACTTTAGAAAAAGTCTAATGAATGTTGGATTTAATACATTCGATCCTACTGAAGGTCTAAAAATTCCAAGTCAAAATCAACAAATTTTAGATAGTAAGGTTAATAGGTCGTACTTATCTACAGCAGTTGGATTAGCATTTAGAAAGCTTGATGTTTTTGGTTATTACAAATTTGTTACTGCAGTAAAAAATATTAACTTATTACCTGATAGATCAAGTGTAATGAAACAAAAAAAAATGAAAGCAATTTCAGGGTTTGCTTTTAAAGGAATTACAGCGGCCGTTGCTGCAATATATTTAGTATTATTTGGTTTATCTTTTTGGAATATTTTTTCATACAATGCGAAATTAAAACAATACGATCTTGTAAAAGCAGAACATGCTGAAACAGTTAAACAAAAGAAAATAGTTTCTAAAGAACTTGGACTAATCAATACGTCTATGAAATTAAGTAAAACTCTTTCTTCTAATAAAGAATTAACATATAGAATCTTAGCTCAAGTAGCATCGAGTGTTCCTAACAGAGTTAAATTTGATCAAGTCGAATTTAATGGATCTAATAGATTAACAATTCAAGGACTAGCTGCAAGCGACCAAGATATATTAAAATTTATTGAAAATTTAAGTAAACAAAAATTAGTTGAACAAGCTTCATTATCATCAATGCGATTACCAAAAGGTAGAGCAGGGACAGCATCAATGAAAGGTTTTAGAGTATTTGTAAAAATTAAGAGAGGCAGAGGTTAATCATGGCAATGAACATAGATTTAAAAAATTTAAATATGTCTGATATTAAAGATCAGATTACAAAATTAGCTGACAAAAAGACACTTACTAAAATTGGAATTATTGTTGGTGCCGTTGTTCTGTTTTTAATTATTTATTATGCAGTTTTAAATCCAATGGTTAAATCTAGAAAAGCAAAATTGGATGATATGAATTTAAAGAAACAAGAAATTACAAAATTCATTACTGAAATAAATTCAATGAAAGCAAGAATTAAAAAGTTGAAACCAGAATATGATAAGTATTCTAGTTTATTCCACACAAAAGCTGAGGTCGAAGGTCTTTATCAAACATTAAGTGAGTATGCCGGACAGAATGATTTGATTATTTCAAAAATTGAAAAAAAAGATATCAAAGAAGTAATGAAGGCTGCAGCTTTAGCTAAGGCGGATGGAAAAAAAGTAAAAAAGAAGACCAAACAGACTCAAGTTAAAAATGTGAAGAATATTGCTTATTATTTGATACCAGTAGACTTTGAAATTGATGGCAATTTTATTGGTTATATCAAATTTAAACGAGCTCTTTCGCTCTCAAATAAGATGTTAAACTTTGACAAAGAGTCCATACAGGTGGTAAAAGGAGATTCAACTGGGGCGATAAAAGTAAGAGGAACATTAACAATAGTGGGGTTACCAGATGAATTTTTTTAAAATAATTTTTATTTTGTTGCTCTTTATATATATGCCAAAATTATCAATGGCAGATAGCCATGATGCAGAACAAAATATTATCGAAAAAGCTAAAGAGATAAATAAAAAAGTAAAAGCAAAACAAGCAAACACGCAAGCTAATATTTCATCTGAGATTGGAGACGAAGAACCTCTTCCACTGAATGATCCCTTTGTAGGAGACAGCTCTTTGTCTGGTGGAAGTACATTGTTAGCAAGTGATCCTCAAGAAGCTCAAAATGAAATGAGTTTGTACAAGTTTAAATTAGTTGGGGTTATGTCATCTGAAAATGATGATGGATTTGTATCATTAATTAATGCCAGTGGAGACGTGCTTACAATTGGTATGTTTGAAGAATTAAGCCCAGGAGTTCAGCTAATTGCTTTAAATAATAGAGAAGCAGTTTTTGAGAAAAATGGAAAGTCTTTAATGGTTATAAACTTTAAAAATCAAATTACAGAAAGAAGTAAATAATTAATGAAATTAAATAAAAATATATCATTCTTTTTATTACCTCTTGCGATTTTTCTTTTGACAGGTTGTGCAGATAAAATGGCTAAAAAAACCTTTAAGCATGATACTCCTCTTATAAAGACTGACGTAAAACAACTTGGAAAAAAAGAATTAGAAAAAAGTGCTGAAATGGGCCCAGTTCCTGTTGAAGGAGATGTAGTTAAACTTAAAAAAAGAAAACAATTATCATCAGTTAAGGAAAGAAACTATTTATTAATTTCTGAAGAGTTTACTGCTTTGAAACAAAATGTTTCATTTAAATTCCAAGGTTTAGATTTTAAAGAAGCAATGAGATTGATGGCAGAGATTGGAAATATAAATATTTTAGTAGGTGATGAGGTTGCTGGCGCTATATCTGCTGAATTAAATAATGTCCCATGGGATAAAGCTTTTAATGCATTACTGGATTTAAAAAGTTATGCAGCTGATATAGATGTAGCGAGTAATATTATTAGAGTATCAACCCCTGCAAATTTAACTTCACAAGAAAGTTATAAATCAGCAAGAGCATCTGCTGTTAAGAAAAAAGTTGAAATAGAAGATTCTGTTGAACCAATTATATCAGAAATTTTTAGACTTTATTATATAACTCCTGCAGAAGCTAAAGCGACAATAACAGAATTATTTACAACAGTTGGAACTAGTGGAAACTTTATACCAATTCAAGTAACGGAGGAAGCAACTACAAGATCAGTTATTGTTAGAGGTAAAGAAAAAGATTTAGATATTGTAGATAAAGTAATTAGAGAAATTGATAAGAGAACTAAACAAGTTTTAATAGAAGCTTTTATTGTTGAGGCCACATCATCTTTTGAACAAAACTTAGGAAAAAGACTTGGTGTTGCTTATACAAGAAATAGAGAGAGAGTCGGAGGAGTGTTAGATGGCAATTCAACTATTGGTGCACCTGGTGGAGACAGTGCTGCTATTGGAAATACAACTGGACAACTAGGAACTGGTAACGATAACCTTCTAAGTGTTGGTGCTGGCGCTGCAACTGCCGGAATTGGAATTTTAAGAAGAACTGGTTCTGCTGTTTTAAAACTTGAGCTTGATGCATTAGAGAGTGAAGGTTTATCAAAAACAGTCTCTAATCCAAAATTATTTACTTTAGACAATCAACAAGCAAGCATCAACCAAGGGGAAACAATTTACGTTGATGGAGGAGAAGGAGAGGACAAACCAGTAGATGCATCATTAAAATTGATAGTCACACCTAATATCATAGGTGATGGTAACGTAATGCTTCAAATTCAAGTTAATAATGATACTCCAAATAGATCTAACCCAGGAACACCAGGTATAAATAAAATGGAGATAAATACTAAATTATTAGTAGCTGACGGCGATATTGTCGTTATTGGTGGAATTAAGAAAAATGCGGTAGCAAATGGTAAAGATGGTGTACCAGGCATATCAAAAGTACCTGTCCTAGGTAAAGCCTTGAGTGGGAAGTCAAAATCTGACACAATGAACGAGTTATTAGTATTTATTGCACCAAGGATTTTATAATGCTTAAAATCAGTAGAGAAAGCGAAATTAATTTAGTTAATGTCTTAATTGATAATGACATTATTTCAGGAAAAGATTTAATTAATATAAAGAAAATAAGTACTGAAAGTAACAAATCCCAAATTGATGCGATTTTTGAACTTAAACTTACTGATGAACAAAAAATAATTAATCTATTAATTAAAGAACAAAATTTAGAAACAGTAGATCTAAAGAAAGTGGAAATTACAGAGGATGTTAAAACAGTTTTACCTTCAAATTATATAAAAGTAAATTTTGTTGCTCCTTTTAAAATTGATGGAAAAACTTTACACATTGCTATTCCGGATAGTTCAAAGCTTGGTTTAATGAGAAATTTGAAAGCTATCACAAAGAAAAATATAGAATTACATGCAGCAAAAATTACAGATATCTCAGAATATATAGAGAGATTGGCTAGTGAAACTGATGAAGTAACAATTGCATCAATTAGAGATGAAAACAGAAAAAAAATAAAAACTTTTGAATCTGATTTAGGAGAAGCTGGTGAAGTTTTAGAAAAAGCACCTGAAGAAGATATTGAAGCAATAGAAAATGAATCTGAAGTAATAAAATTTAGTACTGCAGTAGTTGCAGAAGCAATCAAATTAGGAGTGAGTGATATTCATATTGAACCTTATAGATTTACTTCTAGGGTCAGATATCGATTGGATGGAATGCTACAAGAACAAGAACAATACAAACAGTTTCTTCACGACAATTACGGTGCAGTGGTTACTCGATTTAAAATTATGGGTAAATTGGATATTGCGGAAAGAAGATTACCACAAGACGGAGCTATCAATTTTAAAATAGATAATAAAGTAGTTGACCTTCGATTATCAATATTGCCAACAGCAAGTAATGAGAGAATTGTTATGCGTATCCTTAACAAGGATGCGGGTGATATTACACTTGAGCAGCTTAATTTTGAAGATCAAGACCTTAAGAGTTTAAGAAAAGCAATTCATTCTACACAAGGTCTTATTTTAGTTACGGGGCCAACTGGTTCAGGAAAATCAACAACTCTATATAGTATATTAAAAGAAGTCAGCAAACCTCATTTAAATATATTAACCGCTGAAGATCCTGTTGAATATGAATTAGATGGAGTAGGACAAGTCCAAATTAAGGATCATATTGGTTTAACATTCGCCTCAGCGCTTAGATCTTTTTTAAGACAAGACCCTGAAATAATATTAGTTGGAGAGATGAGAGATAAAGAGACCGTTGATATTGGTTTAAAGGCTGCTCTAACAGGTCACTTAGTATTTAGTACACTTCACACTAATGATGCACCAAGTACAATTACTAGATTACAAAACATGGGAACACCAGATTATCTAATTAGTGCTGCAACTCAATTAGTTGTTGCTCAAAGATTAGCAAGAAAAAATTGTAAAGAGTGTAAAATTCCTGATGAGGATGTAACTCCGAAGGTTTTACAAGATTTAGGTTTTAGTGCTGAACAAGCATCAAGAGTTAAAGCAGTAAAAGGTAAGGGTTGTGCAAAATGTAATAATAGTGGTTATAAAGGTAGACAAGGTATTTATGAAATTTTAGTAGTTTCAAAACCAATTAAAGAAGCAATATTAAGACAAGCAACTACGCCTGAACTTAGAGAGATTGCAGTAAAAGAAGGTTTCCAACAAATGCAAGATATGGGTAGAAGATTAATTGCAACTGGAGAGCTTAATTTTAGAGAGTATGAAAGAGTTCTCTCAGGGGAATAAAATATGGAAGCTTTCACTTATAAAGGAATATCTGACGGTAAATATGTTGAAGGCGATATAGAAGCAATTAATCTTGATGAGGCTTCACATCTATTAAAAGAAAAAAAGATAATAATCACCAATATTATAAAGTCTAAGAAAAAGGCTGGTGAAAAAAAGAAAAAAGGGGGATCTTCACTTTTTGGCAAGAGTAAAAAAGTAAAAGTAGAGGATATTCTTATATTTTCTAAACAATTTGCAACGATGGTTAAAGCAGGTTTGCCAATTC
>CACOQC010000030.1 GCA_902629215.1 uncultured Pelagibacteraceae bacterium
GATGTATCTTGGAAGCTCATTACACCCTAAGCATTCCTTTCACCCATCTTATGCTTCATGGGGATATTTGTGGGACTGTCGAAGAGACCCAGAGCCTTTATTAAATTTACCTATTAATCAACTTAGGGATGTTCTAAAAAAAATAAGCCCTAAAGCCTTAAGAGTTTTAAAAACAAATAAAGCTCCAGTGGTTTTAGATAAGCAGTTCGCATTAAAACAAAAGCCATATTCAGATTTAGATTTAGAGACAATAAAAAAGAGAGCGTATTTAGTAAGAAATAGCGAAAACTTTTGTAAAAATATTCAAATTATTCATAGAGAAGCAGCAGAAGAAAAAGAGCAAACTAAAACCCAAGAAGATTTATTACCAGAAGAAACTTTGTATGAAAAATTTATTCCTAACAAAGATACTGCTTTATTCAAAACATGGCATAGTTCATCTTGGGAGGATAAATTAAGAATGTTAGATAAATTTCAAGATAAAAGATGTAGTTGGTTTGGACAAAAAATTATCTATCAAGAAGCTCCACAAATTTTACCACCGGATTTGTATAAAAATATTAAAAGTGAGATTGCTAGACGGATATTGAGTAAGAATAAGGAAAAATGGCAAACAATTAATATGGCTTATACTGAAATTGATTATTTAAGAGATCAAGCATCAAATCGAGATGATGAAGAGGAATTAAAAAAACTAGATGAAATTAACCAATTTATTATGTCGATCGAAAAAAAATATGAAATTGCATAGTTGACTTTAAGCAACAAATTAATAGAAAGGTTTTATGCTTACAGATTTTAAAGATGAAGATTTTGATAATAAAATCAAAAATGAAGATGTTTCTGTAATTCAATTTAGCGCAGCATGGTGTGGTCCTTGTAAAGCTCTTAAGCCAATTATGGATAAACTAGCTGATGAATATAAAGGAAAAGCGGGTTTTTACTATGCAGACATTGAAGATGGTGGAATAAACACTGGTAGTGCTGCTGGAATAAGAGGGGTGCCAACAGTTATAATTTACAAAAAGGGTGTTGAAGTTGATAGAAAAGTTGGTGGAGTTCCCGAAAGCAATATGAAAGAATTTTTAGAAAAAAATATCTAATTTAAATTTAAAAACTCTCCACTTAAATACAAAGAGCCAGTAATTACTAATAAATCATCTTCTTTTAACTGTATTGACTCAATAGCTTCTCTAATACTTTTTTTATACTGAACATTAGAAAAATTCTTAAATTTTTCTTTCAGCTTTTCACCACTTATTGCATTAGGCTGATTTGGTATGTCAATTGTTGTTAAAGAGGAAATATCCTTAAAATAAGATATATATTTTTCATGATCTTTATTAGCCATCATTCCTATAATTACATGTTTGTTACAATTTAAGGTTTGAAGATATTCATTTAAAACTCTAGATCCATCTTCATTGTGACTTCCATCTAATAATAACCGATTATTTTTAATTAAATTTTTAAGTTTTCCAGACTTTATGTCCTGTAATCTAGCTATACTTTTAATATTTGTTATTCCATTTTTAATATCTTCATCTTTTATACCTATGTTAAGCTGTCTTAAAGTTGCAATTGCTGTTGAAATATTCTCTAATTGAAATTCTCCCAAGAGGTTTGGTAATGGAAGTTTTAAACTTCCAAATTTATCTTCATAATAAAAGAAATCATTTTCTCCAATTGAATAATTAAAATCTTCATTATAAAATAATTTTTTAGATGAATTTTTGAAAATTGTTTTTTTAATACATTCAGTAGTTTCCAAAGAGTTTTGTTTGGATATAATTATATTTGAATTTAAAAGGGATGAGGTTTTTTCAAATACAATTTTTTCAATTGTTTGTTGATCTTTTGGCAACCAATCTAAATGATCTTTGCTTATTGAACAAACAATACTAGCTAAATTGCTTTTAAGAATGTTTGTTGCATCAAATCGGTGAAATAATCCTGCCTCAATTAAATTTACATTGTCAGGATATTTTGCTGCTTCAAAAAAATAGCATGCTGTTAATATTTCAAAAAATGTAATTTGTTGATTGTCATTAATTTTTTCAATTTCTTCAAAAAGATGAGATAATTTTTCATCCTCTAATTCTTTATTATCAAAAATATATCTCTCATTAATTTTTTGAATATGAGGGCTTGTATAAACATTACATTGAATTTTTGATTCTTTGAGGATTGCGAAAAGAGCATTTATAGTTGATTGTTTACCATTTGTACCTACTACAGAAATTGCTCTAATTTTGTCTTGGGGATTACCTAATTTTTCACAAAGATTTTTTATACGATCTAAACTTAGATCAATTTCTTTAGGATGCAGCTTTTGTAAGCGATTGACTATTTTCTGAAGTTTCATTTACTTCAGAATTTATAGCAGAATTTTTCTTTAACAATATTGATAATAAAGTTCCAATTTTTTTAGATAAATCTTTTCTTTCAATAATTACATCTACAAATCCCGTTTTTTCAACATATTCACTTTTTTGAAATCCCTCAGGAAGTTCCTCTTTTACTGTTCCTTGAATGACCCTAGCTCCAGCAAATGCAATTAAGGCTCCAGGTTCAGCTATATGAATATCACCTAGCATTGCATATGAAGCAGTAATACCACCTGCCGTAGGATCCGTTATGCAAACTAAATATGGAAGATCATTTTTCTTTAATTCATTAATTGCAAGTGTTGTTCTGGTCATTTGAGACAAAGAGATTAAACTTTCCATCATTCTCATTCCTCCACCAGCACTTATACATAAAAAAGGAGTTTTATTTTCTATAGCATATTGAATACCATATAAAAAAGCTTCACCCTCTGCAGCTGCCATTGAAGCACCCAGAAAATCAAAGTCAGATGCTACTGCTGTAATTTTAATATCATTAATTGTTCCACAAACAACCATCATTCCACAGTCCATACCAGTTTTTTTTCTAGCACTTTTTAATCTATCTTTATAGGATTTTGAGTCCGTCCAGACTAAAGGATCATCTTTTGGAATTGGTGTTTTAAATATTTGATAATTATTTTTACCAAATAAGATATCAAATCTTTGTTTAGGATTTATTCTATGATGTTTATTACATTCTCTTTCAGGACAAACCCATAGGTTCTTTTCTAAATCTTTTTTTAAAATTGGTCCTTTACAACAAGAGGTCCAATCACTATTCGCTATATCCTCTTTTGTAGCTCTTTTATGGATAGCAGATTTTATTTTTTCACCAGCTTTTATTATTTTAGTAATCCAATTCATTTTATTTTATTTTTTAACTTTCTAACCAGATTAGTAACATTTGTGACAGGATTTTGTCTTTTTTTTATTGAATTCGTTATTTCTTTACAAATAGCACTCCCAACTACCAATCCATCAGCTTTTCTTAGTGGTTTGATGGTTTTTTCTGTAATACCGAATCCTATTACGATATTCTTATGTGAATTAATTTTTTTTATCTTAGAGTAATTTGACATTATTTCTTTAGGAGAGACTTTTAATTTACCACCAGTAGTAGAAAGCATTGAAATAAAATAACTCATTTGATGCGAGTCCTTTATAATTTTTTTAAGTCTTTTTTCTGAAGTAGTTGGTGATATAAGTTGAATAAAATAAATTGATTTTTTTTTACATTTTTTCGCAAAAATTCTATTTTCTGGCCAAGGCAAATCTACTAAAATTAAACCATTAACTCCTGAGTTTTTGCATTTATTAAGAAACTTATTTTCTCCAAACTGGAAAATCATATTATAATAACCCATTAGTATAACAGGTTTAGAATTTTTTTTTTTTCTATAATTCTTTACTATTTGAAATACATCATTAACTTTGATTCCATTTTCAATAGCTCTATAAGAACTTGTTTGTATTTGGCTTCCATCTGCCACAGGAGTATTGTGGGGTACACCCAGCTCTAAAATATCTGCATATTCTGAAATTGCATTGAGTATTTTTAAAGATTGTTTTTTAGAACTATCGCCTGCAACAGTATAAGTTAATAATGCTGGCCTATTTTCTTTTTTAGCTTTTTGAAATGCTATGCTAATTGGGTTTAACATATTTTTTTCCTAATCTTTTCTCTAAAATTCCCCGGTCCTTGTAAGCATCACCACAACTATTAACTACAACTACAGTATCTTTGCTTAGTTTTTTAGAGTCAGATATTGCAACAGCAAATGCGTGGCTGGGTTCAAGAGATGGTCTTAGTTTTTCATATTTTGTTACAAGTTTGTATGCATTTAAAGCCTCCTCATCGCTTGCTGCTGTATACCGAGCTCTTTTTGTATCTTTTAAAAAACAATGAAGTGGAGAAATTCCAGGATAATCAAGTCCAGCAGAGATGGATTCAGTTTCCTCTATTTGTCCATCAGAATTTTGATTAACATATTGAGCTGCCCCGTGTAGAATTCCAATTTTTGAACCATAAGTTAATGGAGCTGCATGTTTTTTACTTTTTGCAGGGCCTCCAGCCTCTACACCAATAAATTCACATTGCTTTTTATCATAATCCATAAATTCATTCCAAAACCCAAAACTTGAACTTCCTCCCCCCACACAATTATAAAGTTTTAGTTTTTTTGGAATTGAACCAAACTCATTAATTAGCTGAACTTTAAGCTCCCTTGAAATTTGACTTGTACTCCATCCACAAATACGAACAAATACAGCAGGTCCCACTGTGCTACCCACACACATTGCAGTTGTGTCACAATTAGCAACCCAGAATCGCATACACTCTGAAACTGCATCCACAAGTGTTTGGCTACCAGAATAAACAGGAATTACCTCTGCTCCATTTTTTTTCATAGCCTTTACATTTGGTTGTTGTCTTTCAATATCTTTTGCACCCATAAAAATCTTACATTTAAGACCAAACTTTTTTGCAGCCATACTTAACATCTTGCCTGCATAGCCTGCTCCCGTATCACCACATATAATTTTTTTGCCTGATCGTTTAGCTAGCAAACAATGAACCGTAGCATTATAAATTTTATGTGCTCCTCCATTTGCATCTGATACAACTTTAGACCAAATTTGAGCTCCACCCACATGTTTTGTAAGAGATTTCAATTTTATAAAACGGGTAGGGGCGCCAACCCAATTTTTAAAATATCTATCTCTTTCAGCGATAAATTTTTTATCTTTTTTGAGTTTATTAAATAGGATTTCCAAATCTTCGATAGGTTTTTTTAAAGTTTCAGGAACAAAATTTCCTCCAAATTTTCCTCCCCAAAAACCTAGTGAATTGCCTTGGTCAATAACTGGAATTCTTTTTTTAAGTTTCATATTTTTTAAACAAATTTAACAATTTATCAATTTTTTTGATATCTTTTTTTCCATTTTCATCTTCTAATGCTCCACTAAGATCAATTATGAAGTCTTTATTTTTAAAGCTAGGAATATCATCTATTTGGATATTTCCTGCAATCATTTTATTCAATTTATCAGGTACTTTATCTAACAGACTATGATCAAAACTTTCTGATTTATGATAACCTTTTGAGTCAAATAAAATTATATCTGAGATATCAGAGTATTCTTTAAATTTAATTACATCATCTTTATTCGAAACAGTTATTGCTGATATTATTTTTATCTTATATTTTAATTTAATTTCTTTTGTTCTTTCAGGATCTACGTCATAAAGCTGATAATAATCAAAATTTAAATCTTTAATCTTCTCTAAAATTTCATTTTCTTTTGGGTTCACAAGCACAGATACAAATTTTACTTGTTTTCTATTAATATTAATTAAATCTTTTAATTTTTCATACTCAATAAATCTTCTACTTTTTTTATAGTTTGATATGAATCCAATCATCGTAGGTCTTTGACGGTGATTTAAAATATAGTTTAAAGTTTTAGGATCTGAAACCCCACAGATTTTTAAACCCTTCATTGATTTAGGTGATTTATTAATTTTTTAATATTTTTTTTGATGCTGCCTTTAGTAATGTCTCTACCTATTACCAAATAATCTGCACCATTTTTAAAAGCTTGATTAGGAGTTAAAGTCCTTTTTTGGTCATTTAGCTTTGAGCTAAATCTTATCCCAGGAGTTATTATTTTTTTTTTGAATACTTTTTTTACTAATTTTACTTCTTGAGCACTACATACAATAGCATCAAGTTTTGCTTTACTTGCCAATCTTGCTTGTTGAAGAACTATTTTTTTAACATCTTTATTAAATCCAATTTCTTTCAAAGCTTTATTATCTAATGAGGTCAAAATTGTTACACCAATTAATTTAATTTTACCTGATACTTTTTTGGCGGCTTTAAGAGCGTCTAAACCAG
>CACOQC010000031.1 GCA_902629215.1 uncultured Pelagibacteraceae bacterium
TTTACAACGTGAGATCCAAAACCTCCTACTGAACCTTCTTCAATTGTCATAATTGCTTCATGATTAGTTGCCAATTGCCAAATTAAATTTTCATCCAAAGGTTTGGCAAATCTAGCATCAACAACCGTTATGTGAACACCTTTTTTGTTCAAATTTTCTGCAGCTTTTAAAGTTTCATTTAATCTTGCTCCAAAATTTAAAATAGCTAATTTTTTACCTTCTTTAATAATTTTAGATTTTCCAATCTCAATTTTTTCATCTATAGATGGTAAAGCTGATCCTAATCCTGTACCTCTTGGATATCTAAATGCACACGGTCTATCATTTATTTCTGTTGAAGTATTTATCATTCTTACAAGTTCAGCTTCATCACTTGCAGCCATCACAACAAAATTTGGTAAAGTTGATAAATAAGTTGTATCAAAACTTCCTGCATGAGTAGGTCCATCAGCACCAACTAATCCCGCTCTATCTATTGCAAATCTTACAGGTAAACTTTGTATTGCTACATCATGTACTACTTGATCGTAAGCTCTTTGCAAAAAAGTTGAATAAATCGCTGCATATGGTTTAAAGTTTTCAGTAGCTAAACCAGCCGCAAAAGTTACAGCATGTTGCTCTGCAATTCCAACATCAAAAGTTCTCTCAGGAAATTCTTTACGAAAAATATTTAAACCAGTTCCATCGGGCATAGCCGCAGTGATAGCTACTATTTTACTATCTTTTTTAGCATGCTGGATTAATGTGTTAGCAAAAACTTTAGTGTAAGAGGGTATTTTACTTGTATTTTTTAGTTGCTCACCAGTCTGCACATTAAATTTAGATACTCCATGATAATTATCTTTTGCTTCCTCGGCAAAAGTATAGCCTTTACCTTTTTTTGTTTTAATATGTATTAAAATTGGACCCTCATGCTTTGAGTCTCGTGCATTTTTTAAAATTGGAATCAAAGAATTTAAATCATGTCCATCAATAGGACCTATATAGTAGAAACCAAGTGAACTAAACAATGTTCCTCCAGTCACAGCAGACCTGAGTAAATCTTCTGCTTTACCAGCTTTTGCACTAAATCTTTTTGAAAATGCCGAAGTAATTAATTTAATTGTCTCTCTTAAACTAAAATAAATTTTACCAGAAAAAATTTTTGCTAAATAAGTACTCATAGCTCCCACTGGTCGTGCAATTGACATATCATTATCATTTAGAATAACTATCATTTTAGTTTTTGAGGCACCGGCATTATTCATTGCCTCATAGGCCATACCTGCACTTATGGCTCCATCACCAATGATTGCAACTACGTTATCTGACTTATTAGAAAGTTTATTTGCTTCTGCAATACCTAAGGCTGAAGAAATCGAAGTTGAACTGTGTGCAGCACCAAAAGGATCATATTCACTTTCTGATCTTTTTGTAAAACCAGAAAGACCACCTCCTTGTCTTAACGTTCGAATTCTATCTTTTCTACCAGTTAAAATTTTATGAGGATAACATTGATGACCTACATCCCAAATTAATTTATCATTTGGTGTATTGAAAATATAATGAAGAGCTACACTCAACTCTACTACTCCAAGACTTGCCCCTAAATGTCCGCCAGTAATAGAAACAGCATCAATCAATTCTTCTCTTAATTCGTCAGCTACCTTTTGTAATTTAGATACAGGCACTTTCTTCAAATCTGATGGAAAATTTATTTGGTTTAAAAATTCGTAATTTTTTTTCATTTATTTCTGTTTAAAATATAATTTAAAGTATGAGACAAATTTTGTGATTTTGTCCCATATTTTTTTATTTTACTATTTATCTTAATAATTAAATCATTAGCATATTTAATAGTATTTTTATATCCTAGTAAACTAATTAGAGTTGCTTTACCCTTTTTTTTATCCTTTCCAGTTTTTTTTCCAGCAATTTTAATACTTCCTTTGTGATCGATTAAATCATCGGCAACTTGAAAAAGTAACCCTATATCTGAACCAATATCCTCAAATTTTTTAATTTCTTTTTTATTTTTATTTTTCAAAATTAGTGGAGCAGCACAACAAAAACTAAAAAGTTTTCCTGTTTTTTTTTTCTCCATTTCAATAATATTTTTTTTGGATACTTTTTTATGTTCATAATTTAAATCTAAATATTGCCCACCAGCTATACCTAGGTGTCCTGAACTTTCAGAAATTTTGTTAATCAAATTATTTTTATTCTTTTCTGAAATGTCTAAACTTCTATGACTCAAAATTTCAAAAGCCATAGTCAAAAGCGAATTACCAGCAAGAACAGCTGTTGACTCACCAAATTTAATATGTGTTGACGGCTTACCTCTTCTTAAAGAGTCATTATCCATACAAGGTAAGTCGTCATGTATCAATGAATATGCGTGTATACATTCGACTGCAGAACCAAGAATAATTAATGACTTATAATTTATTTTGAATAGTGACCCAACATCAATTAAAATTTTTGATCTAATTTTCTTACCTCCAGAAAACAAACCATACTGCATAGGTATAATCAATTCCGATCTTTTTTGTTTTTTTATAAATTCTTTCAAAAAAGTATTTGTATCTTTTGCTATTCTATTTAATTCTTTTTGCATTTTTATTTGTTGTAATTTCAAATATTTCTTTTTTTGTTTTTTCACTGAGATTTTTAACATTTTTTTGAAATTTTTTTTCAATGATATTATTAAGCCTTAATAGATCTTGATATTTTTCAACAGAGCTCTCTAGATTGTTTTGATTTTCTAATTCTTTTATCATCTTGTTGGCTAGATTAGTCAATTCCTCAAGAGATAAAGAATTATAATTATTTGGTAAATTTTTATCTTTCATATAATACTCTCAAATAATACATGAAAATTAATCTTTCAAATATTAAAAAAGCAAAAAATCTCCTTTTTAACAGTGAGTGTATAGCGATACCCACTGAGACTGTTTATGGTTTAGCTGGTAATGCTTATTCTGATAAGGCTTGTAAAAAAATATTCATACTTAAAAAAAGACCAAAAAACAACCCTCTCATAGTTCATTATCACAAATATCAAGATTTAAAAAAAGATTGTAGTTTTAATACAAACTTTCTCAAACTATATAAAAAATTCTGTCCAGGACCAATTACATTTATTTTAGATTTAAAAAAAAATTCGAAAATTTCCAAATTTGTTACTAATAAAAAAAAAACTTTAGCAGTTAGATTTCCAAAACATCCTGTTACAAGAAATTTATTAAAAACATTAAATTTTCCTTTAGCGGCCCCTAGTGCTAATCTTTCAAAAAGAGTAAGTGCTGTTTGTTCTTCTCATGTGAAAGAGGATTTTGGAAAAAAAATTAAATATATCTTAGAGGGTGGTAAATCATCCATCGGAATTGAATCAACAATAATAGATCTTAGAAAAAAACCAAAAATTCTTAGATTGGGTGGTTTAGATTTTTCAATCATTCAACGTGTATTAAATCAAAAAATAAAGATTCAAAATAATCCATCAATGATTTCTGCTCCTGGTCAATTTAAACTTCATTATTCACCAGGTATTCCAATAAGGTTGAATATAAAAAAAGTTAAGGATAACGAAGCATATATTCTTATTAGAGAAAAAAAAATAACAAAATCAAATTATTATTTTTTATCTAGAAAAGGAGATTTAAAAGAAGCTGCAAAAAATTTGTATAGCACTTTAAGAAAAATAAAAAAAAATAAATATTCATCTATTGCTGTAAGTAGAATTCCAAATAAAGGGCTAGGTAAAACAATTAACGATAGACTTATAAGGGCATCTAAATTTTAATGCAGACACCACTTGAAGTAATTGGATTAACAAAAGACTATGGCGGCAAAGATGCTGTTAAAGATATCTCCTTTAAATTAAATGAAAATGAAATTATTGGAATTCTCGGACCAAATGGTTGTGGAAAAACTACTACTATAGGTATGATTCTTGGATTATTAAAACCATCAAAAGGTAAGGTCTTAATAAATGGATCTGAAATAGAAAATCAAAGAGAAGATATACTAAATAAACTTAATTTTATTTCCCCATACATAGAACTACCCAAAAAATTAACTGTTAGACAAAATCTTGAGGTGTATGGCAGACTTTATGATATAAAAAAACTTAAAAAAAAAATTGAATATATCTCAGAAAAATTAAGACTAAACGAAATTATAGATAAAATAACTGGAGAACTTTCTTCTGGACAAAAAAATAGGGTTAGTCTCGCTAAATCAATCATTAATGATCCAATCGTTTTACTTTTAGATGAACCAACGGCATCACTTGATCCGGAAACTGGGGATTTTGTTAGAACTTTTTTAGAAAATTATCATAAAGAAAAAAAAACTTCTATTCTTCTTGCATCTCACAATATGGCTGAAGTTGAAAGATTGTGTTCTTTTACAATAATGATGAATAAAGGAAGTATAATTGATAAGGGAAGGCCTGATGAATTAATTAAAAAACACAACAGAAATAATATGGAAGAAGTTTTTTTAAAACTCACAAGAGAAAAATATGAATTTAAATAAAATGTATGGTCTTTTTCTAAGACATTTTTATCTTATAAAAAGTTCTTTTCCTAGAGTTTTAGATCTTATTTATTGGCCAACTATACAAATAATTCTTTGGGGTTTTATATCCAAATTTTTTTCTATTTATAGTGAATATTATAATAATACTCTTGGAGTCATTTTAACATGTGCTATTCTTTATGATATTTTGTTTAGATCTAGCATAAGTTTTAATATGCTTTTTTTAGAGGAAATATGGAGTAGAAATTTTACTAATCTATTTATCGCTCCATTAAAATTAAAAGAAATAATTGTATCTTTAATTTTTACGGCTCTAATAAGAACTTTAATTGGATTAGTGCCAGCAATAATTTTAACATCACCTTTATTTGGAATATCTATTTTAGATTTAGGTCTTCCTCTTCTTCTCTTATTTTTGAGCTTATATATTTTTGGAGTTACACTTGGTTTATTTGTAAGTGCTGGGCTTATTAGATATGGGCCATCATTTGAAAATATCGCATGGTCATCGTTATTTCTACTCGCTCCATTAGGATGTATATATTATCCAATTGAAATTCTTCCTAATTTTTTTCAAATTATAGCTAAAGGATTGCCATTAGTTTATATTTTTGATGAAACAAGAAATATTTTAATAAATGGCAATATAGATTATGAAAATTTAAAACAGGCTTATTTATTAAATTTGCTATATTTATTTATTGGAATAACTTTATTTTATATATCTTTTTTAAGGGCACGTATAAAAGGAACTTTAATAAATATGGGTGAATAAATGGTGCGCCTGCTAGGAGTCGAACCCAGAACCTCCTGATCCGAAGTCAGGCGCTCTATCCAGTTGAGCTACAAGCGCATATAGTATTAATATTATATTTTATGGAAAAAAACATTAATTTTATAGTCAAAGATGATGAGAAGAATTTAAGGATTGATGTTTTAATTAACAAAAGAGAGGAATTAATTAGTAGAACTAGAATTAAAAATTTAATTTTGAAAGAAAAGTTAACACTAAATAATGAAATAATTAAAAGTCCCTCAAAAAAAGTCTCAATTGGTGATACTATAAATCTTAGGATTCCAGAGCCTGAAAAAGCATCCCTTAAACCTTACGAATTAAAATTAGCAATAATATACGAAGATAATGATCTATTAGTAATTGATAAACCTGCCGGAATAATCATGCATCCAGGAGCTGGAAATTATGATAAGACAATTGTTAATGCATTGATGCATTATAATAAGGATTCTTTATCAAATATAGGTGATGAGTTAAGACCTGGTATAGTTCATAGAATTGATAAAAACACATCTGGTTTAGTTGTAATTGCAAAAAACAATGAGACTCATGAAAATTTATCAAAACAATTTAGTGATCATACAATTATAAGAGAGTACCAACTTTTAATATGGGGAAAATTAAGACCATCTTCAGGAAAGATTGAAACATTTATAACTCGTAGTTCAAAAAATAGACAACTTATGGAAGTTAGTAGTTCTAAAGGTAAGAAAGCTATAACAAATTATAAAACACTTGAAATTTTTGAAAATCAAAAAACACCAACTTTAA
>CACOQC010000032.1 GCA_902629215.1 uncultured Pelagibacteraceae bacterium
AATTTGATATTTGTACAATTTTTTATAATCAATTTAAAAACGTAATAACTCAAATACCTCAAGCTCAACAAATTATTCCATTGAATACGGAAAATAATGATGAAAATAATTCAGAAGAAAGTTACGAGTTTGAACCAGATGAAGATGAAATTTTAAGCAACTTATTACCTAAAAATATTTCAACACAAATATTTAAAGCAATGTTAGAGAATTCAGCTAGCGAACAAGGAGCAAGAATGAGTGCAATGGATAATGCTACTAGAAACGCAGGTGAAATGGTTGACAAACTTACTATTGAGTATAATAGAAGTCGTCAAGCAGCAATTACAAAAGAACTAATAGAAATTATATCAGGAGCAGAAAGTTTATAGTTATGAGCAAAGGAATAATTACACAAGTTATTGGAGCAGTAGTAGATGTCAAGTTCGAAGGAGAACTTCCAGAGATTTTAACAGCATTAGAATGTAAAAATAGCGGCAATCGTCTAGTTTTAGAGGTTGCACAGCATTTAGGAGAGTCAACAGCAAGAACTATTGCAATGGATGCTACAGAAGGATTAAAAAGAGGAGACGAGGTAGTTAATACAAACGCTCCAATTAAAGTTCCTGTTGGACCAGAAACTTTAGGGAGAATTATAAATGTAATTGGTGAACCTATTGATGAAAGAGGTGCTGTCAAAACAAAAGAAAGTTGGCCAATTCATAGACCCGCACCTGAGTTTAATGATCAATCAACTGAAACAGAAATTTTAGTTACAGGAATAAAGGTAATTGACTTGTTAGCACCTTACGCCAAGGGAGGAAAAATTGGTTTATTTGGAGGTGCTGGAGTTGGAAAAACCGTCTTGATTATGGAGTTAATTAATAACGTTGCAAAGGCACATGGGGGCTTTTCTGTTTTTGCTGGTGTTGGTGAAAGAACTAGAGAAGGAAACGATCTTTATCACGAGATGATAGAGTCTGGTGTAATCAAAAAAGATGGTCCAGGGTCAAAGGCAGCATTAGTATATGGTCAAATGAATGAACCTCCAGGAGCTAGAGCTAGAGTTGCTCTAACTGGATTGACTGTAGCTGAATATTTTAGAGATCAAGAGGGCCAAGATGTTCTTTTCTTTGTTGATAATATTTTTAGATTTACTCAGGCTGGTTCAGAGGTGTCGGCACTTTTAGGAAGAATACCATCTGCAGTAGGTTATCAACCTACCTTGGCGACTGATATGGGTAATCTGCAAGAAAGAATTACAACAACAAACAAGGGGTCAATTACTTCAGTGCAAGCTATTTATGTTCCAGCGGACGATCTAACAGATCCAGCGCCTGCAACTTCATTTGCTCACTTAGATGCAACCACTGTTCTTTCAAGACAAATTGCTGAGATTGGTATTTATCCTGCAGTGGATCCTTTGGATTCTACCTCAAGAATTCTTGATCCTAGAATAGTTGGTGATGAACATTATAGAGTTGCAAGAGAAGTTCAAAAAGTTCTTCAAACATACAAATCTTTGCAAGATATTATTGCAATTTTAGGTATGGATGAATTGTCAGAGGAGGACAAGTTAACCGTAGCAAGAGCGAGAAAAATTCAAAGATTTTTATCTCAACCCTTTTTTGTTGCTGAAGTATTTACTGGATCGCCAGGTAAACTTGTAGATCTAGAGTCAACAATAAAAGGCTTTGATGCAATCTGCAAAGGAGAATACGATCATCTTCCAGAGGCAGCATTTTATATGGTTGGTACAATTGAGGAAGCAATAGAAAAAGCTGAGAAAATGAAAAAAGATGCTGCTTAATGAGCGAAGAATTTAAAATAGAAATTGTAAATCCAGAAAAATCTTTTTTATCAAAGGAAGATGTGACCGAAGTTATTGTTCCAGCATTTGAGGGTGAAATTGGTATTCTTAAAGATCACATTTCTATTATTTCTTTTTTAAAACCAGGTATAATTGTGATCTATTCGAAATCTGGTGAGGATAAATTCTATGTTGAAGATGGAATTATAGAATTTAAGAATAATAATTTATCAGTTCTTACAAGTTCTATTTATAATTTAAAGGATATTGAAAAGAATAAAATTCAAGAATTACTAAAATTAGCAGAGGAAGAAAATTCTAAAGTAGAAATGAGTGATCAAACTAAGTACTTAATTGATCAGAAAATAGAGGTTTTAAGATCAATTAATTAATAATTTCTTTTATTTTTTTTTGAAGTGTTTTGTAAACTTCAAGTTTAAAATCAACAACTACAGAAGTAATCATCTCTACTTCAATCCATTTCCATTCTAGAAACTCTGGTTTATTTGTATTTATATTAATTTCATCATCGTTTCCTACAAACCTCATTAAAAACCATTTTTGTTTTTGACCCTTGTATTTTCCTTTCCATATTATTCCCAATAAATGTTTAGGTAATAAATAAGTAGTAATTTCATCTATTTCTTTTATTAATTTTACACTTTTAATACTAGTCTCTTCCTCTAGTTCTCGATAGGCAGCGTTTAAAAAATTTTCTCCAATATCTACCCCTCCCTGAGGCATTTGCCAAAAATTTTTTGGATTATCAATTCTTTTTGCTACAAAAATTTTATTATCTTTGTTTAAGACAATAATACCTACACCATCTCTTAATGGTAAATTCTTAAACTTATCTTCCATATTTAACCGTTGAGGAGTTTTAAAGCATAATTTAATTGATTATCTGTTTCAGTCTTGATTTTGAAATCATCTAATTCCTCATCAATTTCTATATCAGGTGATACACCAACTTCAGAAATTGATTTACCGGAAGGTAGATAATATTTAGCAACAGTTAATCTAATAGCACCTTTATTTTTTAATGGGATTATTGATTGAACTGATCCTTTGCCGTAACTGTTTTCTCCTAATAAAATTGCTCTTTTATGATCTTTTAAAGCTCCTGCAACTATCTCGGAGGCTGATGCAGAACCGTAGTTAATTAGAACAATTAAAGTTTTACCATTAGTAATATCACCTTTTTTTGCAAACCATTTTCTATTTTCAGAGGATTTTCTACTTTTCGTTGATACAATTTCACCATTTTCTAAAAAAAAATCTGATATTTTTATTGCTTGAGATAAAAGTCCTCCAGGATTATTTCTTAAATCTAAGATGTAAGCTTTTAATTTTTTATTTTTTTCCAATTTTTTTATTTCTTTTTCAATTTGTTTTGCACTATTTTCATTAAAAGAGGTTAGCCTTAAATAACCAATATTTTTATCCAATAAATCAGCTTTGACAGATTTAATTTCGATTATTTCTCTTGTGACTTCAAATATTAAAGCCTTTTTTTCTCCTCTTCTTCTAATAGTTAATTCAATACTAGTTCCGATAGGCCCCCTCATTAAATCTACTGCTTCACTTAGAGATTTCCCTTGAACTTGAGTATTATCAATCTTTACAATGTAATCACCAGCTTTAATACCAGCCCTAGATGCGGGGGTATCATCTATTGGAGATATGACTTTAACAACACCTGACTCCATAGTTACTTCGATACCGAGTCCTCCAAATTCCCCACTGGTGTCGGTTTGCATTTCATCAAAAGTTTTTGGAGACATATATCCTGAATAAGGATCTAATGATTGCAGAAGACCATCTATAGCTGCATCCATACTTTCTGATTGATCTATTTCATCAACATATTCTTTATTAATCTTTTCCAAAACCTCACCAAAAAGATCAATTTTTTTATAGATATCATTTTCTGATGAATAAGAATTTTTCAATAAAAAAATATTGATTAAGATGAATATAAATAAAATTTTTTTTGACATTAAATTATTAATTTTTCTTTAGGGATTAGTTCAGACCACATTTTTTCAAGTTCATAAAATTTTCTTTTTTCGGGATGAAAAATATGTACAATTAAATCGATACCATCAACTAATTTCCATTCATTACTTTCTTTACCCTCAATTTTACTTTCTTGGAGACCATTATTTTTAAATTTTTCTAAAACTTGTTCAGATAACGCTTGAATATGTCTTGAAGATGTGCCACTTGCAATAATCATGTAATCAGCCATAGAGCTTTTGTCCTTTAAATCTATACTTACAATGTCTTGGGCTTTATTAATGTCCAAAGTTTTTATTATGATTTTTTTTAAATCTGAAATTTTATCCATTAATTAAGTAAAGATTATCAAATTTTTCTTAATTGAGAAGAAGAAATATTGACCTTATTAAAGTTAATAAATTTCAATTTTTCTCTATTTAGGCTTTTATATGTCTTTGAATTAAATGATTTTTTTTTATATCCGTAACGGTCATAAACAACAATATTACATTTTTTTGAAATTATTTGCCATTTATGCCATTTATGAAAATTAATTAAATTATCTGCTCCCATAATAAAATAGATTTCATTCTTTTTATCTTTAGTAAAATAATTAATGAGACTTATAGTTTTATTTGATTTTATCTTATCCTCATAAAACTTTACCTCTATAGTTTTTATCTTTTTCAAAATTTTTTTACAAATTTTAATTCTATTTGCAAGATCAAGACTACTTTTTTTCTTAAATGGATTTTTTTTAGTTATTGCCCAAATTACTTTTTTAAGTTTAAATCTTTTTACAGCCTCTTTAGATATTGCTAAATGTCCTTTATGGGCTGGATCAAATGAACCACCTAAAATTCCAATTTTATTTTTTTTCAAATTCAATTTATTTCCTTACTATACCTTTACTTGTAATTTGATATTTATAAGAAACTAACTGATTAAGACCAACAGGTCCCCTCGGTGGAAGTGTATTTGTAGAAATTCCAACCTCTCCACCAAAACCAAATTCTCCCCCATCAGCAAATTGTGTTGATGTATTATGCATTGCTATTGAACTTTTCACTTCATTTAAAAATTTTTTAGCAGATTTTTTGTTTTGGGTGATGATGCAATCTGTGTGCATAGTTCCATATTTATTTATATGTTGTATTGCTTCATTAAGATTTTTTACTGATTTTACTGAAACAATTGGAGCCAAATATTCTTTTGACCAATCTTTAATTGAAGCTTTTTTTATCTTCTTATCATAAACCTTTCTAATTTTGTTATCACCAATAATTTTACATCCACTTTTTTCTAGTTTTTTTAAAATTGGATTTCCAATCTTTTTAATTATTTTCTCGTGTAAAAGAATTGTTTCTGTAGCACCACAAATAGCTGTATTTCTCAGTTTAGCATTATGGACAATTTTTGATGCAATCTCTAGATTTGCATCTTTATCAACATAAGAATGGCAAACCCCTTCTAAATGACCAATTGTTGGTACTGTTGAAAGATTTTTAACTTTCTTTACTAAACTTTTTCCACCTCTTGGAATGATTACATCAATGAAACCGCTCATTTCAGTTAATATAAAATCAACAACTTTTCTATTTTTTATATTTATAAATTGAACAAAGTTTTCATCCAAACTATTTTTTTGTAAAGATTTTCTAAATAATTTTGAAAGAATATAATTTGAATAAAATGCTTCAGACCCACCTCTTAATATCACTGTGTTTCCTGATTTAAAACATAGAGAAGCTACATCTGATGTAACATTAGGTCTA
>CACOQC010000033.1 GCA_902629215.1 uncultured Pelagibacteraceae bacterium
TTCCACCAATCATCAAAATTTTTCATATTTGATAAATATTTAGCAGCTAATTCCTCTGGATTATTACAAACAATATTTAGATCCTTTAAAATATTGATATATTTCATTGCTTGTTCATTGAATTCATAGCTATTATCAATCAAACACATACACGGAATATTTTGAGATAAATGTTCATAAAATACTGAACTATTGTAAGAAAATATAAAAAAATATTTATTTTTATAAAAATTTAAATTTTTGTTACCATCATCAATCCTAACATTGTTTAATTTATGATAAGACTTTTGATCAAAATTAAAATTTCCAGTTTTTTTTAATCTTAATACTATTTCCTCATTATAATTATTTTTCCTCAAAGCTTTAATAAATTTGATATTAGATACTATATACGAAATCCATGACTCATCATAAAAATGTCCATGATGAAAATTAAATTTAAATTTTTGAAGTCTAGTAATAAATAATAATTTTTTTAATAAAGATGGCTTTTTATACATCTTTAAGCTTTTAATAATTCCAATAGGTTGAATTTTTTCACTATTTTTCCAACCCCAACTAAAAAATTTATCACTTAAATTAGTTTCAAGATTTTCTGAAAAGAAAAATTTAGAGGTTCCATACTCTGATCCGTGTTGTATATAAAATAATTTTGAGGAAAATTTTTCTGTTTTTTCTCCTAAATAAAATGAGAATGAATCACTCGACCATAGACCTTTTGTGCTTACGATAATTTTTGGTTGCTTGGGCCAAAATGAATTATTTACTAATAATACGTTATGAGAGTAATTTTCTATAAGAGAAACGGGTATATGAAATTTTATTTCATCTAAAATAAAATCTAAAAAATTATCGTTTTTTTTTTCATATAAGATTTTAAAATTTGATCTTAAATTATGATTATAATTATTATCTTCACAAAGATTTAGGCTAGAAGTGTTAGCAAATTGATAAAGTTTTAGATTTAATAAACTCAAATCAAACTTGCTAAAATCATTATGATAAAAAAAAAATTTATTTTTCTTTGTAAAATTAAAAAAATTCTTTTTTAAAGATTTTTTAAAATTTTGATTAACTGTATTTTTAGCTACCTCGAAATCATCTAACTCCAAAAAAACAATATCTTTAAAAAAATTTTTTACTAAGATTTTATCTATAAAATGGTGCCAATTTTTATCATTATTCAATTTGTGTATATTAGAGCAATTAATAGGGCAAAAATTTTTATAATGGGAGCTATCTTCTTTTAATGCAATCATATTATCAATTTCAATCGTGTCTTTTATTTTTTCAAGTCTAATCCACTTGTCAAATATAAATCTTAAAAAAAAAGTAAGCCATGGAGAGATTAAAAAACTCCAATATCTCTCAGAAAACTTCGTATTATGAAAATTATTTAAAGATAAAGTTAATATTTTAAGTATCTGATTGAAATAATTTTCATATTCAATACTTTTTTTTCTAATTTTGTGTTTATCATAAATTTTTTGAATTATTATAAATTCTTTTTTGTTATTATAGGATTTGATAGTTTCTCTTAATCCCAAGCCAGCAAAAACTAAGTTAAATTTTTTTTCTATATTTTGTTGTTTTAAGCTATTACTTAAAATCAATAAATTTTTCATCATTTTTTTTCTATTATTTTTTTATTTTTAATTTCAAAAACTTTATCGCAATGAACTAGATTTTCTTTGTTATGAGATATTATTATTACTGTTAATTCATTTTTAAGACTTAAAATAAATTTAATAATATTTTTTTCAGTTATTTCATCTAAGGCGTTAGTTGCCTCATCTAATATTAATATTTGTTTTTTTAGATATATTGATCTAGCAATAGCCAATCTTTGAATTTGACCACCAGATATATTTTTTCCACCTTCTGAAATTTTTGAATCAACTCCCTCTGGAAGTTTCTCAATAAATTTTTTTAATTCACTTTTTTGTAAAACATCATAGATTTCTTTTTCGATTACTTGATTTTGATCTAAGCCAAAAGCAACATTTGACCTTATAGTATCGTCAATAATAAGGGGTTTTTGAGCAACAATACTGAATAAATTTTTAGGTATTTCGTTTATTGCCTTCTGATTTAAATAAAAGTTACCTTCCGTAGGTTTTATTAATCCTGATATTAAATTTATCAACGTTGTTTTTCCTGATCCAGTTTCTCCGTATAAGCCAACAACTTCACCTTTATTTATCTTAATATTGACGTCTTCTAGTATATTTTTTTTATTTTCTGAAAATTTAAAATAAACATTTTTTAATTCAATATTTCTAAAATCAACAACCTCAGTAATCTTTTCAAAATCTTTATCTAAATTTATGTCATTAAAATTCTTTAATTGATCAGAAATTAATATGGCTGAAGGTTTGCAATGATTAATCTCCTGAAACCCTCCAAGAATTTTACTAAAACTGGGAAATGACCTTAATAAACAAATAGACATCAAGGCTAAAAGTTCAGCAATTTCATTATTTTGATATCCTAAGACAGATTTTAAAATAAGTATTGTTAATACTATGATTGCTAAAATTATGATCTCAAAATAATATCTTGGTACAGAAGATATAAGAGAAATTATCAAATTAAGTTTATTTACTCTTTTTTGAAATTTCTTAATATTATCGTAGAAATACTTTTCTAATTTATAAATCTTAATCTCATTTAAGCCATTAATACTTTGAACAATTTTATTATATAATTCGTTGTCATTTAAAATTTTACTTTTTGCATAATTCACAATTTTTTTTTTAAAAATAAAATAGTAGATAGCTCCAAAAAAAAGTAAAATCGATATTATTAAAAAACTTAGTGCAAAATAATTAAATAATAAAAATGCCAAAATTCCAAAAACATAAATTGATTCTGTAACTATATTCAAATAGCCAGAAATATACATTACAGCACTTTTCGTTTCTGATGTAAGGTATCTAAGTTTAATAGCAGAATTATCTTTTGAACTTTCCTCATAACTTAAAAATAAATATTTTTTTAAAAGTTTAAGAAATAAACTTTCTTGTAATTCTATAATGATTTTTTTTTGAAAAAAAATACAAAATATTTGAAAAATTATTTTTACAGAATAAATAAATAATATTAAGATAATTAAAGTTAGAAAATATTCATCATTAATTTTAAAGACATCTAATATTGCCAAATTTACATTTGTATTTAGCAAATATCCTATCATTAAAAAAAAAGCTGCTAAACCTAATACCTCTAAAAAAACATTCAAAAAAGTTATAAACATATAAAATATTAACGTCTTTTTATGTTCTTGAATAAAATATTGGTAATGATTCATATTTATATAAATTATTTACCCTAATCCTACGTTAAATTGTTTCTTAAATACTTTCATAAAAATGATACTTGTTAAAATTTGGAATAATTGAAAACTATTATTGGATTTATTTCTCTTTAAATTTTCTAATTGGAGTAAAATTTCTTTTTGATTAAAAAAATCAATTCTATTTACTTCTAGGGAATTTATCTCATCAAAAAAATATTCAAATAACTCTTTTCCTAACCAACTTCTTTGAGGGTCTACAATTGTTTTTTTTCTTTTTGTAAAGAAATTATAAACTGGGTATTTTTTGAATAATTCTTTCATTATGTACCTTGTCTGATTTTGATATATTTTTAAAGAATTCTCCAAGTTAAAACAAAACTTTGCAAGATTATGATCTAAAAAAGGAACTCTATTTTCCACACTCGAGTTCATAGCCAATCTGTCCATATATTTTAAACTTCTAGGTAAATTAACTTTATTTATATCGATTAACTGGGATTTTTGCATAAAATTTAATTTTTTTTTATATTTATAACTTTCAAAAAATTCTTCATTAAGGTTTCGATTTAAAAATTGTTTATTAAATAACTCTGAATTTATAAAAGGAGAAGCATCTTTAGTTGATCCGTTTTGATAGGATAATGTTACAATATAATTTAATATTTTTTCACAATCCAAATTTTTAAAATTTTTGATAATTTTTCTCTTATTTTGACTATGCCTATCTAACAAATATGATAAATAATTATATTCATATCCTCCCAAGAGTTCGTCCCCACCAGAACCTTCAAGGGCAACCTTGAATCCTTGTTGATTTATCTCTCGATATACTTTTTTTAGTCCAAATAATCTAATAGATGTAAAAGGACTCTCTAATTCATTACAGATATTTTCAAAATTATTTGAAATATAAGATGGCTTTATTAATATTTTGTGATTTTTATAACCAAGAAAGTTTGAAATTTCTCTAGCTTTTTTTGACTCTCCAACATCATTATTCTCAAAATCATAAGTGAAGGTTTCAATACTACTTCTATGATATTTACTTATCAAATAGCATAAGACACTACTATCTAGACCTCCGCTCAGTAAAAGTGACAATTTTACATCTGAATTTAAGTGTTCTTTAGTACTATCCGAGACTAACTCAGATAAATGTTTTATGATTTTATTTTTACTAGCGGTATTTAATTTTTTATTCTGTTCAATATTCCAATAAATAGTTGAGTGTTCTCCTCTGGTTGTAAAAAATTTAAAAACTGCTGGTTCATGCATTTTAATATTTTTGAAAAAAGTATTTTTATTAGACTCTAGTTCTTGTTTAAAAAAAAATTTTGCAAAGGCAGTTTCCTCAAATGAAGTCTCTTTTAAATAATGCAACAAAGGTTTAATTTCACTGGATAATATTAATTGGTCTTCATCTTTAAAATAATATAATGGTTTAATTCC
>CACOQC010000034.1 GCA_902629215.1 uncultured Pelagibacteraceae bacterium
TCTCTCATATTTTTCAAAAATTCTTTCAGCTTCTTGATAGGATTCTTCTGTTTTTTCTTTTATAAAACCACCCATTAGTAAATTTTCTTCTACTGTCATATCTGGAAAGACCGAGTTATCTTGAAGTATATAGGCTATTCCAACAGATTTTAATTTTTCAGCTGGCGTTAGGTTTGTAATCTCTTTTCCATCAATTTCTATTTGCCCAGAGAATATATTTGTAAAACCATAAATAGAATGAAGTATTGTTGATTTCCCTGCACCATTTGGACCAATTAAACAAAGTGATTGTGCTTTACTAACAAAAAGATCAAAATTATGTAAAATTTCCATCTTCCCATAACCAGCATTCATATTTTTAATTGTAAGATGAATATCGTTTGGTGAAAGTTTTTTTAAATCATCTGCACCAGGAGCTTTTCCCAAAACTTCATATTGATTAGACATTATTGAGCCCCCAAGTACGCATCTATAACGCGTTTGTCATTTTTAATTTCATCTGGTGTCCCGTTTGCAAGCATCTTTCCATGAGCTAAACAATAAATACTTTCTGCTAATTGCATTATTACTCTCATATTGTGCTCTATGACTAAAAGTGTTATTCCAAAATCTTGATTAACTTTTATCAATCTATCAATAATTCCATTAATTAAAGTCGGGTTAATACCTGCTGTGGGCTCATCCAAAAGCAACATTTCTGGTTCATTCATTAAAGCCATTGCAAGTTCTAGTAATTTCTGTTGACCAAATGATAAATCACCAGCTCTTAATTTTCTTTTTTGGTAAAGCCCAACAAAATTTAAAAGATTCTCTGCTTTTTCTGTCAGGTCTTTTGGTATCTTAGAAAATATTTTTAATATACTTTCGTCACTTCCTTTATGACTGATAAGCATATTATCTACACAGTTTAGTTTCCCATAAATTCTAGTTTGTTGAAAGGTTCTTAATAATCCAAGTTTAGCGATTACCGGAACAGGTAATTCAGATACTTCTTTACCATTAAATTTAATAGAACCATTATCTATAGGATAAGTACCTACAATTGAATTGAATAAAGTTGTTTTTCCTGAACCATTAGGACCGATTAATCCAAATATTTTTCCTTTCTCTACAGACATGGAAATATCTACATTGGCTTTCACACCTCCAAAAGATTTACTTACATTATTTACTTCTAAAATACTCATTTCAATTCCACCTGTGCTTTTCGATCTGCTTCATCTACAACTTCGCCAAATCTCTCAGGATATTTTTCTCTTAACCAGCCCATAATTCCTTCTGGAAAATAAATTACAATCACAACTATCAAAACTCCTAAAGCAACATACTGCCATCCTAAAAAGAATGTCCAAAACCCTTCTTTAAAAACATGAAACACTGTTGCACCAATTACAGGTCCCCATAAAGTTCCTTTGCCTCCTAAAATTGCCATCAGAACCATAAACACTCCCATCTCTCTTCCATCAAATGCAACATCTGTTGAGTCTATGTACCCAACTAATCCTCCCATTATACCTCCAGCAAGACCACAGAAAAAAGCTGATACCATCCAACCAATGATTTTATATTTCATTGTTTCAATACCCATAGCTTCAGCTTTATCTTCATTGTCTCTAATAGCATTAAGAATTAATTTAAATCTTGTTGAATATATTGCTCTTACAGCCAAGAATGTTAATACAAGTGCACCGAAACTTAAAAAATAAAAGAATTCTCCTCTAGCTTCTAAACCTCCAACATTTGGAAAAGGCGGCGTTGTAAAACCTTGGCCGGCTCCAATAATCTCTATACCTCCAGAAATTTCTCCAGCCGCAACACCCAAACCTAAAGTGCAAATTGCAAAGTAATGTCCTCTTAACCCTAAAATTGCATAACCAATTAGTCCTGCAACTACAGTTGGAATTACTGCAGCAACAACTAATCCAACTGCCATTCCTTGAAAAAATTGAGCTGGCGTATGGACAAAAGTTTTTTCTCCACCACTTTCTGTCCATTCTGCTAATGGAAAAAACATTCCAACTTGTACAGATGCACATAAATACATCCCTAAACCGTAAAATAAAATATTTCCAAATGTATTGTATCCCATCTCACCACCTTGAATATTCCATGTAGTCGCTAAAACAATTAGTACACAAAGGATTGATAATTGGACTTTAAATGCAGGAAAAATAAAAGGTGCAGCTAATCCAAATATTAAAATTGCAGCATATAATATTATATTTTTGTTCATTATTTTAAGTACTCTCTTTTTCTAGAAAGTTTAAATCTTCTGTAAACCAAAATTAGAACTAACAACAAAAATACTGAACCTATTCTAAATTCTGTTCCTAATAGATAATCTGCAAATTCTTCAAAAACTCCTAATCCCATACCTGACATTGCAACACCTGGAAGATTTCCTAATCCTGCAACTATCACAATCATAAAAGATCTGATTGTATATGGTAATCCCATATAAGGATGAATTGTAAATGTTATTGATATTAGTGCTCCCGCTACACCACACAAAGCAGCATTAATTCCAAAAGTAGCCGCATAAACTTTTTCTGTATCTACACCTAAAATTTTAGCAGCTCTAGCATTTTGAGCAGTTGCTCTAATTGCACGGCCAAGCTTAGATTTTTTCATATAAATTACTAAACAGATTGCAAATACAATACTGACAAACGCAGAAAATATTTTTGAATTTGGTAAGACAACATTGCTATCAAATAAAAAAGTAGTTCCATATCCTGAATTTGCTAAAACAACATCTGCACCAAATGCAAAATTCATTAATTGCATAAATAGAATACTTATTCCAAATGTTGCAAGAATTGAGATAAATAAATCTCTATCAACTACTTTATTTATTACTAATTTATAAATTCCTACTCCAACAAAATACATTATGAATGGTGATACAATTACTCCCCAAGCAGGATGAATTCCGTAGAGATACATAAAGTAAGCAATGTATCCTCCAAGAATTACTAAATCACCTTGAGCAATATTTATGATATTCATGACTCCCCATTGCAAAGCCATTCCATAAGCGATCAATGCAAAAAGTACTCCCAAAAGAATTCCATCCAAACATGCTTGAATGGTAATCATCGGATATTGAAAAACCATGAAATCCATAAATGCCTTTTAAAAAAAAAATACCCCCTAGAGTTTAGGGGGTATTTGTAGATTTGTAATTATCTTTCAGACCACTTAGGAATTGGATGAATCAACTTAGCCGAAGCCCATTTAAGTGGAGCTACAACTTTGTTTTCACATTTCCCAGCACCATCACACATAACTTGGAAAAGCACCATAGGCTTGTCAACATTTTGACCACCTGGTGCAAATTTTATATTTCCATAGAATGTTTGCATATTAGTTGCCGCAAGAGCATCTCTTACTTTCTTTTGATCAAAAGAATTAGCTCTCTCAAAAGCATCTTTAAAAACTAATAATGCTGCTGAAGACTCAGCTGATTGATATGGCGGATCATATCCAAACTCTTTTTGGAAATCTGCCGCATAAGTCATCCCGTCCTTAAAGAAGTTATCTTTATAAGTTAATGTTTTATGCCATTGTGATGCACAAAGAGCATACTGAGAATTTTTACCATGTTGTTTTGATAATTTCGCAGCATCACAGTGTGTCATCGCTAACATTGGAACATCTACTTTCATTTCAGCTATTTGTCTAATTGCTGTTAATGCACCTTTTGTATGACCTGACACAACAAGAACGTCTGGCTTCATTTGCTTTACCTTAACTAATGTAGCAGCCATATCGTTAAGCTCTTTTGGAAGCTTATCGTCGATTATAATTTCAGATCCAGTTTCTTTTGCTGCATCTAAAATACCTAATCTTACATCTTGTGAAAAAGCATCTTGTTCAAATGCTTGTGCAATTCTTACACCTTTCCCACCATTTAATTCTACAGCTGTTCTAATAGCTACATCAAGATATAAGTTAGCTGGAGCTAAAACTGCAAATAGATATTTGTAACCTTTTGTAAACAAAGATCTAGAAGCACCATTTGCTTCAACCATTGGTACACCATATTTTTCAGTTACAGGTGCAATTGCTTTTGTTAAACCTGAACTGTATGGACCAAGCATAAACTCAACACCGTCTTGAGAAATTAGTCTTTCTGCTAATTGAGCTGCTCTTTTTGGGTTTGATTCGTCATCATAATAGATAATTTCAAACTTATAAGTTTTTCCACCAACTTTTACTCCACCCATGCTGTTAATTCTATCAACGGCCATATTGTAACCGTTTTGAGTATGAACACCATTTGATGAATATTTTCCAGTCAATGAAATTGCAGCACCAAGAACAATTTTATCGCCAACTACTTTTGCAAAAGAGACAACCGAAGTTGAAAGTAAAATTGCTACTGCAGAAATAAAACTTAAAATTAATTTATTTAGTTTCATTTTATTCCTTTGGTTAATTAATTAATTAAAATCTGATTTAATAAAGAAA
>CACOQC010000035.1 GCA_902629215.1 uncultured Pelagibacteraceae bacterium
AATTGCTTGGTCAAATTCTTTTTCCCAAAAGTTTAGCATTTTGTTTGTAAGAGAATTTAGCTGAATATTATGAAAATTTTCAGAAATTTTACAAAAAATAGATTTTTTAGATAATGATGAAAATAATGAGAATGAGGAGCAAAACCAAGAAAATCCACAAAATAATCCTACGGAAAATGAGCAAGAAAATGATAAAGAAAACAATAAAGATCAAGACCAAAATGAAGAAACTGAAGCAAGTTTAGATAGTGATTACGATATTGATGAATATAAATTAGATGAACAACTAGTTGATACAGATAGCGATAAAGAAAGTAACGAACAAGTGATTCAAAAAAAAAATATTAATGAATTAAATATTGATTATAAGATTTTTATAAATAAATTTGATGAAATTATTAAAGCTGAAAATCTAGAGAAAATTGATGAAGCACTAAAACTTAGAAAAACATTGGATCAACAACTTGTTGGTTTTCAAGATGTAATTACTAAACTTGCAAATAAATTACAACGACAATTATTAGCCAAACAAAATAGAAGCTGGGATTTTGATTTAGAAGAAGGTTTATTAGATAGTTCTAAATTACCAAGAATTATTATGAACCCTTATAATTCTTTGTCTTTTAAGAAAGAAAAGGACTTAGATTTTAAAGATACAATTGTAACTTTATTAATCGATAATTCAGGTTCAATGAGAGGAAGACCAATTACTATCGCTGCAATTTGTGCAGATATCTTATCAAGAACATTAGAAAGATGTTCTGTTAAAGTTGAAATTTTAGGTTTTACTACAAAAAATTGGAAAGGTGGTCAAAGTAGAGAGTATTGGAATAAGCAAGGAAAGCCAAAAACTCCAGGGAGATTGAACGATTTAAGACACATAATATATAAAAGTGCTGATGCTCAATGGAGACAAGCGAAAAATAATCTTGGGTTAATGTTAAAAGAAGGATTATTAAAAGAAAATATTGATGGTGAGGCTATTTCATGGGCATTTAACAGGATAAAAAAAAGAAAAGAAGAAAGAAAAATACTCATGGTAATATCTGATGGCGCTCCCGTGGACGATTCCACTTTGTCAGTTAATTCAGGAGATTTTTTAGAAAAACATCTTAAAAAAATAGTAAAATTCATTGAAGAGAAAACAGAAATTGAAATTTTAGCTATAGGTATAGGTCATGATGTTTCAAGATATTATAATCGAGCAATAAAAATTTCAGATGTTAATGAGCTTGGGGATGTCATGATCTCACAATTAAGCTCTCTATTTGATAAAAAAAATAAACTAAATTAAACTTTAGATAAGTCTTTATTTTTCCATTGAATTTTTACTTCTGCGCCTGACCTAGTTTTTGAATTCTGACAATTTATTTTTGCAAAATTTTTTTCAAGTAAAGTTTTTCCTATAAATATACCTAAACCCAATCCTGTTTTAGAGTCATTATTATTGTTACTAATAGGTCTTAAATAAGGTTCTCCAATTTTTGACAATATTTCACTTGGATATCCATTCCCATCATCTTCAATTGAAATTTCAGTGAATTCATTATCACTTTTTAATGAAATAAATATTTTACTTAAACTAAATTTATTTGCATTTCCAATAAAATTTCTTAATCCATAAAAAATTTCAATAGATTTTGTAATTTTTTTTTGATTTGAATCTTGATCAAAATTAAAAATAAATTCTTTATTACTAGTTTCTTTAAAAGATGAAATAATTTCTTTAAGATAATCTCTAATAGTCAAATCTTCATCGATAAAATCATCTTCTTCATTTGGATTTAAAGATAATCTTTTCAAGATTTGGTTACATCTTTCTACCTGACTTGATAATAGTTCAATATCTTGCATTATTTCTTTATTGCCTTGCAATTGCTTTGAAAGTTCTAAAGTGATAATCTTAATCGTTGACAAAGGTGTACCTAGAGAATGAGCAGCAGCAGCAGCTTGACCTCCTAGAGACAGCATTTCATGCTCTTTTGCCATAACTCCCTCCATTTGAGTTAAAGCTTCTTTTCTTAACCTCGATTCAGTTCCAAAAATTATGGCAAAATAATTTAGGAAGACCAAAGCTATAATTAAAGATATTGGTATTGAATAATAATAATAATCACTTACGTGAAAGTGATCATTTAGGGGTGATGGAAGATCATTTGAGTAAAATGTAAGATAAATTATTATCAAAATAGTTATTACAACTAAAAACGAATTTGTTCTTAAACTTAAATTCGAAGATGCAAAAACGCTCGGAATAATTAAGAAAATTATGAATGGGTTAAGTATTCCACCAGTCAAATATATTAGCGCTCCTAATTGTAGAATGTCTATCAATAAAAAAATTAATGCTGATCTGTCGGATAGTTGTGTTTTTTTATAGATTAAAATCAAATAAATATTACTTAATATTCCAAAAAAGATTATCAAACTCGAATAAATATAATCAAATTTAAAATTAAAATAAAAATAGACAACATTGATTGATATTAGTTGTCCGATAATAGCAATCCATCTTAAAGAAATATATGTTGACTTTTTAAGGGTATGATATTTTGAAGTCTCAAAAAACTTCATTTTAAATATCTAAATTTTGTACATTTATAGCATTAGAGATGATAAAATCTTTTCTTAAAGCAACATCATTTCCCATTAGTGTATGTATTAAATTCTGATCTTTTTTGAGATCCTTAGAATACTGTACCTGTAATAAATTTCTAGTCTGTGGATCTAGCGTTGTACTCCAAAGCTCCTCCGGGTTCATTTCTCCTAAACCTTTAAATCTTTGAATGTTCATTTTTGATTTTTCTAATTCAATTTCTCTCGAGTATTCCTTTGAGCCTTTTTTCATTTTTTTTAAATCTTTATTGCTACTAACAATATAATCTTCAAGTTCCTTTTCATCTTTTATATAAATTCCTTTAGTACCTTTATTAATTTTGAATAATGGTGGTTGTGCTAAAAAAACAAAACCATTTTCAATTAACTTATTAAATGGTTTGTTGTTAAAAAATGTTAATAGTAAAGCTCTAATATGAGATCCATCAACATCAGCATCCGTCATAATAATTATTTTTCCATATCTAAGATCTTTTAAATCTATTTCTTGAGATTTTGGATCTAAACCAAGTGCATTGATTAAAGTTAGAATCTCATTTGATGAAATCATCTTAGACAAAGCTTTTGTTCTATGATCTGAACCATTTTGATTTTTATTTGATTTTAACTCTTCAACATATGTATTTAAAATTTTTCCACGTAAAGGTAATACAGCTTGATTTTCTCGATTTCTACCTTGTTTAGCTGATCCTCCTGCTGAGTCACCCTCAACAATAAACAGTTCAGTTCCCTCTTGTTTTCCTATTTGACAATCAGCTAATTTACCTGGTAATCCACTAAGTTCTAAGGCACCTTTTCTTCTTACACTTTCTCTAGCTTTTCGTGCAACATCTCTTGCAACAGCTGCTTGAATAATTTTTGCTAAAACAGTTTTAGCAATAGATGGATTTTGATCAAACCAAATCGATAATCTTTCATTAACAACAGTTTCTACAATCATTCTAACTTCTGAAGAAACTAATTTATCTTTTGTTTGAGATGAAAATTTTGGATCAGGAATTTTGGTAGATAAAACACATGTTAAACCTTCTTTTATGTCATCTCCCGAAATAGTTAATTTATTTTTTTTTAATAAATTATTTTCATTTGCATATTTATTAACTACTCTTGTTAAAGCACTTCTAAATCCTAATAAATGAGTACCTCCA
>CACOQC010000036.1 GCA_902629215.1 uncultured Pelagibacteraceae bacterium
ATCATATTTTGGGTTGGTGAAGAGATAGAAAGTTTTTTAGAAAAACCACTGAAATCAATTGCAAAAAAAGCTGAAAAAATTGAATTAATGGAAATTAAAGGTTTAACTAAACTTAAATTTAGAGAAAGAAATATTTTCGAAGAACATGATCATGGGCATAAAGAGGATGACCACGATGATCATGCAAAAAAAAGAAGATGATCATGACGATCATGATCATGATAAAAAGGAAAAAGAACATGGTCATGATGAACACGGACATGATGATGATCATAAAAAGGAAGGTCACGATGATCACGGTCATGAAGGACACGCGCATGGTGAATATGATCCACATATTTGGTTGGATCCAATGAATGCAAAAGTAATTTTAAGTGAAATGGCTGAACATTTAATTGAAAATGATCAAAAAAATGAGGCTAAATATAAAGCAAATTTAAAGAGAGCACATAGTGATTTAGATAAACTAACAAAAAAAGTTAAATCTGAATTAAATAAAGATTTTAAATCAATTGTTTTTCATGATGCATATCAATATTTTGAAAAAAGATTTGGTATTAATATTCTTGGAGCATTTACGGTAAATACTGATGTTATGCCAGGTGCTGAGCAATTAGCTGAGATTAGAGAAGTAATTGAGCATGATAAAGTAAGCTGTATATTTTCAGAGCCACAGTTTAACCCTGATATTATAAAAGCTGTAGCGAAAGATACTAATATTGCAACAGGAGTTATAGATCCGTTAGGAGCAACTCTTAACCCTGGTAAAGATTTATATTTTGACTTAATTGGTAACATGTCAAAATCTTTCAAAGGTTGTTAAATAAAAATTGATCTTTAGTCATAAATAATATCTAATAATGGGATGAGTACAGTTTCCCTTACATTAGATGAAATATTTGATTTAGCTAAAAAGACATTATTAGCTAATGGATGTGATGATGAAACAGCTTCTATTCTGTCTGACTTAATTAAAAATGCTGAAAGGGACGGATCTTTATCTCACGGTTTATTTAGATTACCAGCCTATGTAAGTGGTTTAAAAAGCGGAAAGATTAATGGTAAAGGAAAACCAGAAGTAAAAAAGATTTCTTCATCAGTAATCAAAGTTCAAGGGAATAATTGTTTGGCACCTGTTGTTTTAAATAAGGGTTTGCCAGAATTGGCAAAAGCAGCAAAAGAAAATGGTGTTGCAGTACTTGCAATAAATAACTCTCATCATATGGCAGCGATGTGGCCTGAAACAGAAAAATTAGCAGAAGAAGGTTTAGTCGCTTTTGCATGTACATCTTATAAGCCTGCAGTAGCACCTGCTGGTGCAATCAAACCATTGTTTGGAACAAATCCAATTTCATTTGCTTGGCCTAGACCTGGTAAAACTCCAGTTGTTTATGATATGGCTACAGCATCAATGGCAATGGGTGAAGTACAAGTTGCTAAAAGAGAAGGGCACAAGGTTCCACTTGGAACTGGTTTAACCAAAGATGGTAAAGAGACTACTGATCCAGGTGCAATTGCAGATGGTGGTGTATTACTTCCTTTTGGTGGTTACAAAGGTTCAGCAATTGCAATGATGGTTGAGTTAATGGCTGGTGCTTTGGTTGGCGATAATTTTAGTTTTGAAACAGCTGCTAAAGATAATAATGATGGTGGGCCACCAAGCGGGGGAGAATTTATCATTGCAATTTCACCTGACAAAACCTCAGGAACAAATTGGCAAAAACATGCAGATGAATTTTTTAATAAAATGAAATCTTTTGATGGAGTTAGACTTCCAGGTGAAAGAAGACACAAAAATAGATTAGATAAAGGCCCTCGAAATATTAATGAAGACTTGGTTAATAAAATAAAATCTCTAAGCTAAAGTAATTTCAATTGGTGTATGATCTGAAGGTTTTTCACGACTTCTTGGATCTTTATTAATATTTATACCTTTAATTTGATCAATCAAAGAATTTGAAACTAAGAAGTGATCAATTCGCATCCCATTATTTTTTTGCCAAGCACCTCTCATGTAGTCCCAAAAGGTATAACCTTCCTTAGTTTCATTAAAATGTCTATAGACATCACTAAAACCAAGGTTGATCATTTCTCTTAATTTCTTTCTTATTTCTAATCTAAACAGAGCATCATCCTCAAAACTTTTTGGATTATAAACATCTTCAGGTGCTGGAATAATGTTAAAATCTCCAGCAAGAATAATATTTGAATTTTTTTTACTTAAACTCTTTAATTGTTTTATTAAATCATCCAACCATTGTTTCTTGTATTTATATTTATCCGTATCTACAGGATTTCCATTAGGTGTATAAATGTTTATTAATTGAATATTTTTCTTTTTATACTCCAGTTCAGCTGAAATTATTCTAGATTGCTTTAGTTTATCTTTAATTAAGTCAGTTTTAATATTTTTTAATTTACCTTTAGATATAATAGCAACCCCATTATAACTTTTTTGGCCAAACACGTGACTTTCATAATCCATTGCTGAAAAATCATCATAGGGAAAGTTTACATCCTCAGTTTTGATTTCCTGCATCATTAGGATGTCTGGTTTATATTTTAAGAGATAACTTTTGATATTATCTATACGAGCTCTCACAGAATTTACATTCCACGAGGAAATAATCATTAAAGAGAGAAAGAAACACCACAACCACAAGAGGATTTAGTTTGCGGGTTTGTTATCTTGAATTGTTCACCAATTAATTCAGAAACATAATCAACTTCTGATCCTTTTAAGAGATCTGCAGAAGTTTTATCAATTAGTATATTTTCATAATTTAAATCATCTGTGGATTTTTCTTTATCGAAAGTAAATTCATATTGAAAGCCTGAACAACCACCACCTTTAATAGCGATTCTAAAAAAAGACCCTTTGTCTTTTTTTGACAATAAAACATTGATCTGTTTTAGTGCTTTATCAGTAAATTTAATTTCTTTAATCATAATTGATCACTGGTATTACTAATATAATACTTAAATTTTAATTTTAAAGGATGAAAAAATACTCAAAGATAGGTCTATTTAAAAGCAAAGGAAGATTATTTAAGGAACCTTTATCAAAATATAGATCACCATTTCAAAGAGATAGAGATAGAATTATTCACAGTGCTTCATTTAGAAGGTTAAAACACAAGACCCAAGTATTTGTTAATACAGAAGGGGATCATTATAGAACAAGAATTACTCATTCAATGGAGGTAGCACAAATTGCAAGGTCTATTGCACGTTATTTAAATTTAAATGAGGATTTGGCAGAAACTTTAAGTCTTGCTCATGATTTAGGTCACACACCTTTTGGTCATGCTGGAGAAGACTCATTAAATGAATGTATGCAAGATCATGGAGGATTCGATCATAACTTACAAACTTTAAGAGTAGTTATGTTTTTAGAAAATAAGTATTTAAAATTTAATGGACTCAATCTTTCATTAGAAACTCTAGAAGGATTATTAAAACATAACGGTCCAGTGGAAAATTTAGATTTAGTTAATGAATTAATCGGTATCAAAAAATTTAAAAAAAAGATAAATTTTAACACATATCCATCATTAGAAGCTCAAATCTCTGCAATATCAGATGATATTGCTTATAATAATCATGATATTCAAGATGGGATAAAAGCCAATCTATTTAAAATTGAAGAATTAATTGAGATTAATTTT
>CACOQC010000037.1 GCA_902629215.1 uncultured Pelagibacteraceae bacterium
TAAATACTATGGTATATCTACCAGATTGACTCAACATTGGTTGTCGACCTTTCGTAGATTGATCAATTATACTTAATCTATAAAAAATCATTGATATATTTTTTTTAAAAACAGAACAGGAGTCATCTGGTCCTCTGTGCTGAATAAGTTTAGATGAACTTATAAAATTTTTTTTTGAAAATTTACTATTTAAAGTAAATTTATAATGAACAAGAAAACCACACATTGATAATTATTTAATAGCCAAATATCCTTCAAAAGTAATAAATTTGAATATCGTCATGACATCTGCAAAGCCTGCCCTTTTTAACATCTGCTGATTAGCTTTACTTGAAAAAGGATCAAGGACTCCTTTAAGACTTAAAGTTTTATTTAAAATTTCATCTGGAGAATATCCAGCTGAAACTTTATATTCATTATAAATTGTAGTCATCATGTCTTGAAATCTTGCGTCAGGAGCTCTAACTTTATCAAAAATTATTAGCCCACCACCCCAGTCAAGTGAATTATAAAAATTGTTAAAAGCTTTTTGTCTTTTTGATGGTTCTACAAACGCAATAGTAAAATACGAACTAATAAAAGAAGATTTTTTAAACTTTAAATTCAAAAAATTTTTATTCAAAAATATTATATCTTTATTATTTTTACATTTTTTTTTTGCCTTTTTTATCATTGGATGAACTTCATCAATCCCATAAAATTTTATTTTTTTCTTTTTTTTATTTCGATCAGAGAGTTTTTTTATAAATGTTCCAGTAGAGCAACCAACATCATAGCAAGCCGAATTATCTTTTAAAAAAAAATCAGACAAATTTACTCCAATTTCATGACACCACTCGTATAAAGGGATAGATTTTTTTATATGATTATCAAAAGTATTAGAAACTTTGCCTCCGAAAGTCCATTTTCCAATTTCAGTTTTTATATTGTCACCAGTAACTTTTTTTTTCATATTTTTTTTATTAAAGCTTGATTGTCTGCATATTCACGAATAAATTTTAAATCCTCGAATCCCATACTACAAACATGTGCCATTTCTGTATCTGATCCAGAAGCTTTATTATTTGAAAAATGTTTTTCGATGTATTCAGCGCCTCTTGAAATAGCTAGTAAAACTGCGGATATTCCGACTGTATGATCACTATATCCTGAAAAAAAACTTTTTGTAAAATCCGGCATTTCTATATCACCAAGTGATGTAGGGTATTTAGAAACGCAATATAAGTATTTTATATTTTTTTCCTTAAATGGAATTTTTTTAGACTTAAAATCATACATGCCCAATGAAATTAAGGTAGTTTTTTTTGTATCTATAATTTTTTTACACAATTTTATGTCATCTATAGATCGACTTGCTATTTTATAATGTGAAAAATTTAATTTTTTGCACCACTCAACTCTTTCTTTATCAAATATTGATGCGAATAAATTTATACCTACCAAATCACAATATCTTTTAATTTCACTTAATTCTTTTTTGCTTACTTCCAGATAATCTCTGTCTCTATTCCCAAAAAGTCCAAAACTTGAGTAAAGTTGAATTTTGACAAAATCAGCTCCTCCCAATTTACATTGTAAAATTATTCTTTTAATTTCATTCATACTTCCATGATGTTGAGGATGTATTTCAGCAATAATTTTTGTCCTGGTCTCTGAATATTTATAATACATTTTCTTTTGATCTTAATTTTTGTAAATCTTTTTTTGTATGAATATCATTTATATTTGTTTTAACTACACCAAAATGTGTACTTAGGCTATCTTGAAATACTGATTTTAACCTCATTACTCTAATAGCACCATTTTGATTATTATTTTCGTCGACACTATCTACTTCGTGAAGATTAAATTTGATTAGATGATTAATAGATTTATCAATATCTTGATGAACAATCTCAGGAGAATTAGCTTGCAAAGAAACAACTAATGAAGGTGATTTTTTTTCATCTGAAATAATTTTTTTAACAGCATGTCTTATTGCTTCAATTTTATATGTATTATCTCTAGACAATTCCTCAGGTCTTTTTATTACTTTTACTTTATTCTTTTTGGCTATTTTTAATATTTTTTCATTCTCAGATGTAACATAAATTGTATTTATTAATTTTGATTTTTTTGCAGCGTCTATTGTCCAATACATCATTGGTTTTCCCCATACTGGGAATAAATTTTTATTTTTCAATCTTTTTGAATTTCCCCTTGCTGGAATTATTGCTATGACATTGCTTAAAAGAGAATTTTTTGTTTTAGCCAATAATGAATTAAATTTATTTTTTTTTATCTGTAAATTATTTATTTTTTCTCTAAATTTATGAGAATAATCTTTAGAATTTGTTTTATTTGAAGAATGCATTCTATATCTGTATAAAGGGATTTTAAGATAATCTAATTTATATTTATTTTTTAATCTTATTCTTAGTTCTTCCTCTTCTCTGTGCTTAAATTTTGCATTATAGCCCCCATATGAGAGAAATTTTTTTCTATTATACATAATACCGCATGAAATTGGATAATCTTCACAAGACATTGATCTAATCTTGTTATTATTTTGAACTAGAAAATAATCACAAGCTAAACAAAATAAATCTGGATTTGAGTCCAGATATAAAGACATTATACTCAAAAAATTATTAGAAACATAATCATCTGCATCTAATCTTACAAAATATTTTCCTCTAGCTTTTTTTATTGCTTTATTTGCTGAGGCTGAAACACCAATATTTTTTTTATTAAAAATATAAAAAAAATTTTCAAATTTTTTATATTGTTCTATGATTTTAGTTGATCCATCTTTTGATGCATCATCTACAATAATAATCTCATAATCTTTTTGTGACATTGTTTGATTGATAGCACTATTCAGACATCTAAATAAAAATGGCTTGTAATTATGATTTGTAATAATAAGTGAAACAACTATTTTGTGTTGACTACTATTCATTATAATATATTGTTCAATAATTGAACAGTGTATATTAAACTTAATAATTATCAAGAAAATCTATAATTATAAAAAATAAATTGTTTAATAATTTGAAAAATATGAAAATTAAATCCCTTAGATTTTTCAATAAAAAGCTTATTCCTAGCTATACTAAAAAATTTATACTTCCTATGTTAACACCAACAAGCAAGAATTCTAATTATTATGATCCAACACCACCTGGAAAGATTAAAATGGGATATATAGCCTCAAAAATTTTACAACTTCATCAATTTCTCTGCATTAGTAAATCTCTAGATTTAGATATTAAAAATAAAAAAATTTTAGACCTGGGTGCAGGTAATGGTTTAATATCAAGATTACTTTGTAGATATTCTGAAGCAAAAGAAGTTACAGCAGCAGATCCCTTTTTAGTAAATGAAGTTACTGCATCTAAGCAACAAACGTTAACTGAAGAAGAATACAAAAAGATTATAGAATTTATAAATAAAAAAAATAAAAAAGAACTTAAATTTAAAACTTATAAAAGTTACATCACAGAAACTGCTGAAAATTATTCTTTTA
>CACOQC010000038.1 GCA_902629215.1 uncultured Pelagibacteraceae bacterium
AAAGCTTTTTTTACTTCTACATGAAGTTGTCTATCAACAACTAATACTTTTGCTTCACTGTGATCTAAAATATAAGCAATTGTTTTAGCATCTAATCTTATATTGATAGTATTTAAAACTGCACCTGTCATTGGCACTGAATAATGACCCTCAAAAATTTCTGGAGTATTAAAAGCTAAAAAAGAAACTGTATCACCTTTTTTAACCCCGATTTTATTTAGCGCACTAGCAAATTTAACTGTTCTTTTATAAATCTGATCCCATGTATATTTTCGGTCCTCATAAATAACTGCTTCGTAATTTGGATATATTTCTTTTGCTCTTTTTAGAAAAGTTAAGGGTGTCAATGGAACGTAATTTGCATTATTTTTATCCAAATTAGTATCGTAATGACTCATTTTAGTTAAATTTGAAATTCATTAAATTTGAACTACCAGAGATACCTGACTTATAATGTTGTTCAACTCTCGGCAATACTTTATCAAAGTAAAATCTTGCAGTATCTATTTTATCATCATAGAAATTCTTATTTTCATTATAATCTTTGAAGCTTACCTCTAAAACCTTAATCCATGCATATGCAATAGATACATAACCTAAAGTTTTTAGATAGTCATTTGCAGCTGCACTTACGTCATCTTTTTCTGATTTTGCTTTATCCATCATCCAATCACTAAATTTTTTTAATATACTTAGATGATTATTAAATTCAGATACAAATGGTTTAATTTTCTCATTATTAGAGTTACATTCAGATTTTACTTGATCTAAAAATTTATTGATAATACTTCCACTTTTATTTGATAATTTTCTAAAAACCAAATCAGCAGCTTGCACTGAATTAGTTCCCTCGTATATAGGTGTAATTCTGTTATCTCTATATAACTGTTCTATTCCTTGATCTTTTGTATATCCGTAGCCCCCATGAATTTGCATTGCATCACTAGTTATTTCCATAGCTAAATCTGTAAATAATGATTTAACCACAGGAGTCATTAGAGAAACATAATCGGATGCCTCTTGACGAACTTTTTCATCTGGATGATACAAACTAACTTCAGTCTGCTGAGATAACCAGAAACATAAAGCTCTTTCACCTTCAATAATTGATTTCATATTTAATAGTGTTCTTCTAATATCTGCATGTTCAATAATAAAATCAGCTCCATTTTTTGATTTTGACTTATTTGTTTTTCCTTGTTTTCTCTCTTTTGCATAAGATAGAGAATTTTGATAAGCAATTTCTGAAATACCTAAACCTTGAATACCAACAACTATTCTTTCTAAATTCATCATCGTAAACATAGCACTCAGACCTTTTTCTTTAGTACCAATCATATATCCAGTAGCATCATCAAAATTTAAAACACAAGTGGCTGAACCTTTTATACCCATCTTTGTTTCAATCGATCCTGTTGATATCCCATTTCTAGGTCCTATAGTTCCATCATCTTTAACAATAAATTTTGGTACTAAAAATAAACTTATTCCTTTTGTTCCAGCAGGAGAATCATCGGCTCTTGCTAAAACTAAATGAATAATATTTTCAGTCAGATCATGATCGCCAGAAGTAATGAAGATTTTTTGTCCAGTTAATTTATACGTTCCATCAGATTGTTTTTTTGCTTTAGTTTTAAGTAAACCTAGATCAGTTCCACACACCGGCTCTGTCAAACACATAGTACCACTCCATTTACCTTCAACAATTTTTGGTAAATATTTATTCTTAATATCTTCTGTGGCGTGATGATTAATACAATTATAAGCACCAATACTCAGCTCACTATAAAGTTTAAATGAAAGACTAGCTGAGGATAACATTTCATCGAAAAACGCACTTACAGTTTTTGGCATACCTTGTCCTCCATATTTTGGATCACAAGATAATGATGTCCATCCATCCTCAATATATTTTGTATATGCTTCCTTATAACCAGGAGGAGTTCGCACAACCCCATTTTCTAAAACTGCTGGATTTTCGTCTCCAACTTTTGCAAGCGGTAAAATAAGATTTTGATTTATCTTTGCTGCCTCTTGCAAGATATCTTTTACAAGGTCTGAACTTACATCTTTATATTTTTCTAATTCATTATAATTTTTATTGTTTCTCAATTTTTCAAAAAGAAACATCATATCTTCTACTGGCGCTGTATAGGTTGGCATAAAATTAGTTTAAAATAATTAATTGATTATTGCAATTTTGAAATTATCGCATCACCCATTTGAGATGTGGATACTTCCTTTGTTCCATTTGATAAAATGTCTTTTGTTCTCAATCCATCATTTAGTACGTCTTGCACTGCTTTTTCTAGTGCTTCAGCCTCTTTATCTAAATCCAATGAATATCTCAACGCCATAGCAAAACTTAATATTGTTGCAATAGGGTTTGCGATACCTTTCCCAGCAATATCTGGGGCAGACCCATGAATGGGTTCATACATGGCTCTCATCTCACCATCTTTATTTTTTGCCCCTAATGATGCAGAGGGTAAAAGACCTAATGAACCTGTCAACATAGATGCTTGATCAGATAACATATCTCCAAATAAGTTATCTGTTACAATCACATCAAATTGTTTAGGGTTTCTAAGTAATTGCATTGCACAGTTATCAGCTAACATATGACTTAATTCTACATCTTTAAATTCTTTATCATGTAGCGCTTGTACTTCCTCTTTCCAAAGTTGACCTGCTTCCATCACATTTGATTTTTCACATGAGGTAACTTTATTAGATCTTTTTTTTGCTAAATCAAAAGCAATTCTTGCTACTCTTATTATTTCACTACTTGTATAAGCGTGGGTATTAATTCCTTTTCTCTCACCGTTTTCTATAGGTTTAATTCCCCTTGGTTCTCCGAAATAGATTCCTCCTGTTAATTCTCTTACAATCATTATATCCAAACCAGATACGATTTCTGGTTTAAGTGTTGATGCATCAACTAACTGTTTGAAACATATAGCAGGTCTTAAATTTGCAAAAAGTTTTAACTCTTTTCTTAATTTTAAAAGTGCTCTCTCGGGTTTTTTTGAAAATTCAACATTATCCCATTTAGGCCCACCGACTGCGCCTAACATAACAACTGCACTCTCTAATGCTTTATAGAAAACTTCATCAGTAATAGGAGTCCCATGCTTATCGTAAGAACAACCACCAGCTAAATCTTCATCTGTTTCAAAATCTAAAGATTTTTTATCATTAAACCAATTTATTATTTTTTTAACTTCACCAATTACCTCTGGTCCTATTCCATCTCCAGGTAGCAATAATATTTTTCTTTTTTTTACTTTAATCATTAATAATCCAGGGTTTTTGATTTTTTAAATTTTTTTCAAAACTTTCAATTCTTTCAGAT
>CACOQC010000039.1 GCA_902629215.1 uncultured Pelagibacteraceae bacterium
ACTGAAAATATTGATAATTCATATAAAATTAATAATGGAATTGCTAAACCAATTTGAGTTATTGGATCGGGTGGAGTCAGTAAAGCTGCTGCTGCAAATATAATCACAACAACATATTTTCTTCTTTTTTTTAAAAATTCTGAGTCCACTACTCCAACTCTTGCTAACAAACTTAAGACAACTGGAAGCTGAAAACTTATACCAAATGCAAAAATCAATTTCATAACTAAAGAAAGATACTCATTTACTTTAGCTTCTAGTTGTATGGGTAAATTAGTGGATATACCTGTACTTTCAAAAGACAAAAAAAACTTTATAGCTAAGGGCATTACTAAATAATAAACTAATATTCCACCAAGAAAAAATAATACAGGTGTCAAAACTAAATACGGTAAAATTGCTATTTTTTCATGTTTATAAAGACCAGGCGCAATAAATTTCCATATTTGCATTAATATAAAAGGGCAAGTCACAAAAAATGCAGTAAAAAAAGATACTTTTAAATAAGTTAAAAAAGTTTCTTGTAATGCAGTAAAAATTAATCTTCTTTCTATATTGTCATCCTTCACGGCTTTAGCAAAAGGATCTACTAAAAATCCATATATATGTTCTGCAAAAAAATAACATCCAATAAAAAAAATTATTAAAAAAATAAAACTATTGATTAATCTTTTTCTTAATTCTGTTAGATGACTTATGAAATTTGTATCCTTTTCATTATTAGTCATTACTTTTTTCTTCTTTCTTTTCTTTTATTTCATCCTCTTCAATATTGATATTTGAAACTTCGTTTTGGACATTGTTTATATATCTCTTAGCTGAGCCAATCCATGAGCCAACTTTTTTTAACATTATTGGAAAATCTTTTGGTCCTAAAACAACTATGGCAATTGCAACTACTATTAAAATTTCAAACCAACCGATAGTAGGCATGCGGTTTACTCTTTGTTATTTGTATTATTAGAATTATTCGAGTCTTGATTATCGTCGGAAATATTTTTTGGTTCAGATTCATCTGTAACATCTGAAGCCATTCCTTTTTTGAAACTTTTAATACCTTTGGCTACATCTCCCATTAAGCTTGATATTTTTCCTCTACCAAACAATAAAACAACTAAAATAACCACAATTGCTATTTGCCAAATTCCTATGCTCATAATTAATTTATAACCTTTTTATATGAAATTTAAAGTAGCTTTTTAGCTTTGATCTTCTTTATCAAGTGTGCTGCTTAACATTTCATCAATATTTGAGTAAATGTCCTCTTTTTTATCCTCCTGTTTTTCTCTGTAGAATTTACCTGTTCCAAATATAGCATTATCTATGTTTGAATCATCAATTAAACCTGCTGCACCTAATTCATCGACAGTTGGAAGATCCGATAATTTTTGTAAATTAAAATGACTTAAAAAATTATCAGTCGTCACATATTGGATAGGTTTTCCTGGCACATCTTTCCGCCCACCAGGTTTTACCCATTCTAACTCCATTAAAATTTCAATTGTATTAGTTCCAAAAGCAACACCTCTAATTTCTTCTATCTCAGCTCTAGTAACTGGTTGATGATAAACAATAATTGCTAATGTTTCTATTGCTGCTCTAGATAATTTTTTTTCAACTGTCTTTTCTTGAGACATTAAACTTGACAATTTTGGAGATGTTCTAAAAGACCATTTTTTTGAAATACATACTAAATTGATGCCTCTATCGACATAATCTTTTTGAAGTTTTAATAAAATTTTTTCAACATCTGTTTTTTTTGAGATTTTGCTTTGGATAGTTTCAATATTCAATGGTTCTGCAGCAGCAAAAATAATTGCTTCAATTTCTTTCTCAATATGAGATAATTTTGATGGAAAATCTATAATATTATTTTTTTTCTTATTCTTAATCATTTATTTTCTTTTATATAAATATCTTCATAAAGATCTTTTTGTTTTATTTCCAAATTTCCTTCTTTAACTAATTCTAAAGATCCAGCAAAAATTCCTGCTATACCACTTTTTTTAAATCTTTTATCATTTCTTAAGTTTTTTGGGATTAAGTCATCCAATTTTTTCCAGTCTAAAAGTTTACCAAAAAAATCTCGAATTGTTTTAATTCCATCTTCAGTGGTAAAAACAGGCAATCTAGGAATATTTATTTTTTGAAAATCTTTAGTCATTATAACTGTTGAATAAGATTTTAATAGTTCAAATAAACTCACATTATATTCACTGTTATATATTTGACGAAAACCTGATTTCATCCCTCTAGATCTAATTTCTTTGCCTAATCTTTTTCTTTTAAGCATTTGCTCAGATAATAAACGTATTAATTCAAGTTTTTTAAGTTGTAATTTTAATTTTTCTGCAACTTCTTGAACTTTAAATTCTTCTTCGGGTGAACCAGGTAGTAATAATTTAGATTTTAAGTAAGCTAACCAAGTAGCCATTAATAAGTATTCAGAGGCTACCTCCAGATTAAGATTTTTTTCATTTTTAATAAAATCATTAAATTGATCAGCTAATTTAGTAATTGAAATATCCTCTAAATTAACTTTTTGAGCTTTAGCTAAATCTAATAAAACATCTAGAGGACCATTATAATTGTCTATTTTAACATTAAAAAAATCTGAATCATTTTTAATCATTTTTAGATACTATCTTAAAATTTTATAAAATTGCGATGTTTTTTTAATAATAAAATTATCTACAAGAGGTGAATTTTTTGCAACAATTTCCATTTCTTTTAAATTGCCGTTGCAATGTAATGACAAATTACAACCAGCCTTAAAAGTTTTAATTGTATTTAATCCTAGGTTGTATTTTAAACTTTTCATAGACAAATCATCAGAAATCAACACATTTTTAAATCCAATTTTTTTTCTTATGATCTGAATTATCTTTTTCGAATGTGTAACTGTATTTTTTTTATCAATTTTATTAAATATTAAATGTCCTGTCATTGCAAAAAAGGTATCTTTATTTTTAAATACCTTAAAATCATTTTTCATTAAATATTTTATAGACTTATTTATAATTGGAGTAAAATGATGACTGTCGACTTTAGCTAGACCGTGACCAGGTATGTGCTTCATAATTGTTCCAATTGAATTTTCATGGAAATATTTTATACAAAAATCACCTATACTTGACACAATTTTAGCATTCTTTGAGTAAGCTCTATCACCAATAATGTTGCTTGAACCTTTAACTCTTAAATCTAAAACAGGTACTGTATTAATATTTATACCAAGATTTTTTAACAAATATGCAGTTTTATCAATGTATAATTTATAAAAAATTTTAAATTCATAATTATTGGTTAAGTATTTTTTTCCAAAAAATTCAGATGTA
>CACOQC010000040.1 GCA_902629215.1 uncultured Pelagibacteraceae bacterium
TTTATGAAGTATTCTCAGGTGAAGCTGGAAAAGCTGCTGCTAAGAGCGGAAACAAAGCTCTAGTAACTGCGTTCGGTGCAATGAGAATGATTGTAACTGTAGGTTGGGCTATTTACCCATTAGGTTATGTATTTGGTTACCTAACAGGTGGTGTAGATGCAAACTCATTAAACGTAGTTTACAACTTAGCTGACTTTATAAACAAGATTGCATTCGGTCTAGTAATTTGGGCTGCTGCAGTAAGTTCAGCTGGTGCAAGAAGCAGATAATTACTGTTAAAAATAAATTTTAGGGCGAGTATGTTTTTACATACTTGCCCTATTTTTTTATAAGCTTATATATATTTCATGGCTAAGATTACTTACATAACGCAAGATAATCAAAATCACACATTAGATGTGCAAAATGGATTAACAGTTATGGAAGGAGCTGTTCAAAATGATATTCCTGGAATTGATGCTGATTGTGGCGGGGGCATGGCCTGTGCGACTTGCCACGTTTATGTCAAAGAAGAATGGTTAGATAAACTTCCAAAAAAAGAAGATGGTGAAGAAGACATGTTAGATATGGCATTTGAACCAAAAAAAAATAGTAGATTAAGTTGCCAACTTATAGTCTCAGATGATTTAGATGGCTTAATTGTAAATATACCATCGAAACAAGGTTAAATGAATAAAACAGATGCATTGATAATTGGAGCGGGTCCAACTGGATTGTTCACAGCTCACCAATTAAAATTAATTGGGTTAGATTGTGAAATCGTAGATAATTTAGATAAAATTGGTGGACAATGTATTGAACTTTATCCTGATAAACCCATTTACGATATTCCTGCAGTACCAGAATGTACAGGGGAAGAATTAACAAATAACTTAATCAATCAGCTAAAGCCTTTTGATATTAAATTTCATTTAAATGAGAGAGTAGATGAAGTTAAAAAAGATAATAATAATTGGATAGTAAAAACTAATAATGGTAAATCATTTTCAACCCCTAATGTTATTATTGCCGGAGGGGTAGGTTCATTTGAACCAAGAAAATTTGCTCCTAAAGAATGTGAAAAATTTGAGAATAAATCAATATTTTATTCAGTAAGGGACAAAAACATATTTAAAGGAAAAACTGTTACTATTTTTGGAGGAGGAGATAGTGCATTAGACTGGGCTGTCGAATTATCTAAAAACGCGACTGTAAACCTAGTTCATAGAAGAGATGAATTTAGAGCTGCTCAGGCAACTGTAGATAAAGTTCATGAGCTCAAAAAGACTGGTAAAATAAATTTGTTTACCAAATATCAAATGACTGAAGTAAAGGGAAATGAAAAACTTGAGAGCATAGATATTAAACATGATAATGATGAAATTAAAAATATAAAAACTGATTATGTTTTAGGATTTTTTGGTTTGATTATGCAGCTTGGCCCAATAGCAAAATGGGGCTTAAATATTAATAAAAAAACTATTGAGGTAGATACTGAAAAATTTGAAACAAATCAAAAAGGAATTTATGCTGTAGGAGACATTTGCACTTATCCTGGTAAATTAAAACTTATTTTATCTGGTTTCCACGAGGGTGCTTTGGCTGCAAGAGCATGCTTTAAGTTAGCAAGACCGGATGAAAAATATAGATTTGAATTTACAACCTCATCTAAGACCATCAAAGATAGACTTGGTGTAAAAAGTGATTGAACTATTTTCTGCTGATACACCTAATGGTAAAAAAATTAGTATCATGCTTGAGGAAATTAGTTATGAATATAAATTAACTAAAATTGATATTTCAAGTGGAGAACAATTTAACCCTGAATTTATAAAGATTAGCCCCTTTAGTAAAATTCCAGTTATTAAAGATCATGATGTTAATGAAACTATTTTTGAGTCAGGTGCAATTTTAATATACCTAGCAGAAAAAAGTAAAAAATTTTACGATAAAGAAGATCGATTAAAAATTAATCAATGGTTAATGGCTCAAATGGGATATATAGGACCCATGATTGGTCAGCATCATCAATTTCATCATTATAATCCTGGTAAGAGTAATTTTGGTGAGGAAAGATACTTTAAAATTACAAAAAAAATTTACCAAGATCTTGATGATCGATTAGCAAATTCTAAATATCTAGCAGGAAAGAAGTATTCAATAGCAGATATTGCAACTTGGCCATGGATAGCACGACATGAATGGCATGACATAGGACTAAAAAAATATATAAATTTATCTAGGTGGTATTTAGATATTGCTAATCGTGAAGCTGTTATTAAAGGTTATGACTCTTTTAAAAAGAATTTAGTTATTCCAAAACCTTAATTAAAACTTACCTTTTTTATCAGAACCTTTATAAAAAATTTCCTGAAGATTATCATTCTCTCGTTTTTTTAATTTAATATCATTCTCATCTAATAATTTTTGAGGTCGTCCAATTTTTTCATGATAATTAAATTCATCTACTCCTCTTGCTAGTTGGACACTGTTTTTACCTAGAACTTGTTTAACATTTGTTCCTATATAACTTTGAATTACAAAACCTATTCTTCGATCATTACTTTTATTAAGTTCTGAACCATGAACAACAGTGGGATGATGCAGGGACATTTGTCCAGCCTCCAAAATTAAAGGAGTAGTTTCAAGCTTTGGTACATTTTTAACTGTTTGACCCCTAGTTAACAAGTTACCTTCATTAAATTTTTCATCATGTTCCTTTAAATTATCTTTATGTGAGCCTGACCACATTCTCATGCAGCCATTTTTTTCATTTGAGTCTGTTATAGCAACCCAAGCTGTAACCCAATTATGTGGTTCTAAACCAATATATTTTGCATCTTGATGATAGCTAACAAATCCTTTCTCATTAGGATTTTTAATAAATAAAGTTGTCCCACAAACGAGAATATTTTCACCAATTAAACTTTGTACAGCATCTAAAATCTTTGAATTATGCGTAACTTCGTCTAATAAAGGTGATATCAAATGAGCATTATATCTCCCAGAATTTTCTAACTCTTCAGGCATATTATTTTCTATCAATTCAATTTCATTTCTTATTTGTTTAGCTTTATCTTTTGAAAAAATATTTATTGGAGATACAAATCCTTCATCCTCGTACTGTTTGAGTTGATTTGAAGAAAGATAAGACATATTATTAAAAGATTATATGAGCATATCTATTTCTTCAATAAATTATTGCCCGGTTAAATCTATTTCATTTCAAACTATTAAAAGCTGTGAAATTAGAAATAACATTGGAATTGTTGGAGATAGAATTTTTGCATTTTCTAAAGGTTTAGATTTTAATCAAGCGCAGCTATTT
>CACOQC010000041.1 GCA_902629215.1 uncultured Pelagibacteraceae bacterium
GAGATAGACACTATTGTTAATGAAATAAACGGTCCTTCCTGGAGCCCTAAAAAAGATAAAATTTCTTTAAAAAATGTTCAAGAAATTTCCAAAGAAAATAGTCAATTGAATGAATTAGAAATAGTAAAATCAAATGCAAATTCAATTAAGGCAGTTGCCATGATTAGGTCTTACAGACAACGAGGTCATCTTATTGCAAAATTAGATCCTTTGGGAATGATGAAATCTGAATATTTAGATGAATTGCATCCAGAATCTTATGGTTTTGAAAAAAATGATTATGATAAAAAAATTTTTTTAGATGGGATAACTAACAAGCAATATTCAAGTATTAGAGAAATTCTTAAATTTCTTAAAGATAAATATTGTGGATCTATTGGATATGAATATATGCATATTTCAAACCCCACTGAGAGAAAATGGTTTAGAGATAGAGTAGAAAAAACAGATGATTTTAAATTTACTCAAAATGGTAAAGAAGCAATTTTGAATAAACTTATTCAAGCAGAGGGCTTTGAAAAATTTTTACACACTAAGTATGTTGGGACTAAAAGATTTGGACTTGATGGTGGTGAAAGCTTAATTCCTGCGTTAGAACAAATAATAAAAATTGGTGGACAGTCTCAAGTTAAAGAAGTCAAGATAGGTATGTCTCATAGAGGTAGACTTAATGTTTTAGCTAATGTGCTTCAAAAATCTTATAAAAGAATTTTTAACGAATTTGCAGGAGAAATAAGTGGTTCAGCAGATGGTGCAGGAGATGTAAAATATCATTTAGGAGCGTCTTCAAATAGAGAATTTGATGGCAACTCTGTGCACGTAAGCTTGACTGATAATCCTTCTCACCTAGAAGCTGTTAATCCAGTTGTACTTGGACAAACAAGAGCTAAACAGTTTTTTCATAAAGACAAAGAAAGAAAAAAAGTTATACCTATCTTAATTCATGGTGATGCAGCTTTTGCAGGACAAGGTGTAGTCGCTGAATGTTTCGCAATGTCAGGATTACCAGGTCATAACACAGGTGGAACTATTCATATAATTGTTAATAATCAAATAGGATTTACTACAAGCCCTAGATTTGCAAGATCTTCACCATATCCTTCAGATATTGCAAAGATGGTTGAAGCTCCAATAATTCATGTTAACGGTGATGATCCAGAAGCAGTTGTATATGCTGCAAGAATAGCAACTGATTTTAGATTAAAATTTAATAGAGATGTCGTTATAGATTTAATCTGTTATAGGAGATTTGGGCATAACGAAGGTGATGAGCCATCCTTTACTCAACCACTGATGTACGAAAAAATTAGATCTCATCCTTCTCCAGTTAAGGTTTATGGGGACAGACTTGTAAATAATAATTCGATTACTAATGATTTTTTAAATACATCAATTAAAAAATTTAAAGATTTGCTTAATGATCAATTCAAGAATGCAAAAGACTATAAACCTAAAATTGAGTGGTTTGAAGGGACTTGGTCTAGATACAAGCCTGAAAGAGGAAAAGATAAAAGAGGTGTTACTGGTGCTGATACTAAAAAATTAATAGAAATTTCAAACAAGATTAATTCAATCCCGAATGAAATAAATATTCATAAAACAATTTCAAAAATTCTTGAAAATAGAAAACTAAGTGTAAATAACGGCATTGGAATCGATTGGTCTACAGCAGAATCTTTAGCTTTCGGTTCACTTTTGGAGGAAGGATATCCTGTGAGATTGGTTGGTCAAGATTCAGGTAGAGGTACTTTTAGCCAAAGACATTCAGTTTTAAGAAATCAAATTGATAACTCAAGATATATTCCTCTTAATAATATTTCAAAAAAACAAAAAAATTTTGAGATTGTAGATAGTTTTTTATCAGAATTAGCTGTTTTAGGATTTGAATACGGATATAGTTTAGTTGAACCTAATACACTTACCATTTGGGAAGCTCAATTTGGAGATTTCGCCAATGGAGCACAAGTTGTAATTGATCAATTTATAGCGTCAGGAGAGAGAAAATGGTCTAGAGCATCTGGTTTAGTAATGTTGTTACCACATGGCTACGAGGGTCAAGGTCCAGAGCATTCTTCTGCAAGATTAGAAAGATTTTTACAATTATGCTCAAATGATAACATGCAAGTAATGAATTGCACTACTCCAGCAAATTATTTTCACGCATTAAGAAGACAAATGCATAGAGATTTTAGAAAACCATTGATTATAATGACACCAAAATCTTTGTTACGACATAAATATTGCATATCAAACTTGGATGATTTTGGTAAAAAAAATTCTTTTCATAGAGTGATGTGGGATCATGCACTAGACCCGAAAACTAGAGGATTTATTAAGTTGCAAAAACCAAACAAAATTAAAAAAGTGATTTTATGTTCCGGTAAAATTTATTTTGATTTACTTGAAGCTAGAGAAAAACTGAAAAGAGATGATTTGGTATTTTTTCGAATTGAACAACTTTATCCTTTTCCCGCAAAAGCGCTTGTAAAAGAGCTTAAACCTTATGCAAAAAATGTTAAATTTTATTGGTGCCAAGAGGAGCCAAAAAATATGGGTGCCTGGTTTTCAGTAAGAGATTATATCCAATGGACATTAGATAATATAAAGGCTAATAATAAAAATGTTTCTTATATTGGGAGAAGTCCGGATGCATCACCTGCAACAGGGTATGCTAAAAGACATATTTCACAACAGAAAGAAATTATTAATGAAGTTTTCGAATAATATATAATGAGTGAAAAAATTTTAGTGCCAGTACTTGGCGAAAGTATCACAGAGGCTACTGTATCGAAGTGGTTAAAAAAAGAGGGTGATGTAGTTGAAGCTGATGAACCAATTGTCGAATTAGAGACTGACAAAGTTAACTTAGAGGTACCATCACCAGTCTCTGGTACATTAACTGAGATAAACTCAAAAGATGGTTCGACGGTTGAAGTTGGAGCTCTTTTAGGGTCAGTATCAGAGAACAGTTCAAAC
>CACOQC010000042.1 GCA_902629215.1 uncultured Pelagibacteraceae bacterium
TATGAAAAAAATAACTATCTATACTGGTCCACTCTGTAATTATTGTGATGCTGCAAAAAGATTGTTAACCAGAAACAATGCTTCATACAATGAAATTAATATTGCAACAGTTGATGGTGCTATGGATGAAATGATTAAAAAAGCTAATGGTAGAAGAACTATCCCACAAATATTTTTTGATGATCAGCACATAGGTGGTTACGATGATGTTAGAGCTTTAGAAAAAGAAAATAAACTTCAAGATTTACTTAAATAAAATTAAAAAAAATTAATTTATCTTAAAATACTCATAGGATCATAATAACAATCCATATGTTCTATTGTTTCAAAAAATATTTGATTTAATTCAGATGAATGATGAGTTGGACAAATATTTTCAGCATTAGAGTTATTTACATAAGAGTTCTTAACTTTATTAATTGCTAGTGAACTTGTTAAAGATGATGTAGCTTGTAAAACACTTCCAGACTGAGCAAATGTTAAGGTTGGACCAACCATTGCACTATATTGAGCACAATTGTTTAATAAAGGTATTAAAAATATTAATAAAATTATTTTCTTCACAAAGACAATTTATTCAAAAATTTAAAATTTAAAATACTTTAATATATCCAATTTGGGTTGTTAAATGGCTATTTTTTTTTAATAAGTTCAGTATTATTTATGTTTATTGCCATGCAAGTAATATCGTCCCTTAGTTTTTCTGCTCCCCAGTTAAGTTCTTTTTCAATTGCTTCGACAATTGTCTTTGGTGTTACTTCAGACATATCATTAATAATTTTTTGAACACCTTCTGCTCCTAATTCTTCTCCGTTTTGAAGATAACCTTCAGTTACTCCATCAGTATAAACAACAAATGTTTTATTTTTTAAATTAATTGTATTTGATTTTACCATAGATTCTGTAAAGTATTTTACAATTCCAATTGGTGGCATTTCTGATTTTATATATTCATAATTCTTATCTTGATCAAAAGTTAGAATACTTTCATGTCCTGCGTTAATAAAAACTAATTCTCCAGTTTTAATATTTAATTTTCCAAAAACAGCTGTCACAAACATGCCCTTAAATTTTGCCTCAACAAGCTCATTGTTTACGCCAAATACAACTTTTTCTAATGGAAATTTTAAATTTGTTAAGGTTCTAAAAATTGAAGATGCTTTTGCCATATACATACCTGCTTTAACACCTTTTCCAGATACATCAGCCAATGTAAAAAAATATTCCTCTGGTGTTGCTCTTACTACATCAAAATAATCTCCTGAAACATCTCTAGCTGGAACATTTTTTGCAAATATGAAATTTTCAAATTTTGAAATATCAGGAAATAAACTTTTTTGAACACCAGCAGCTAATTCTCTTTCTTTCAAGAGCTTTGCTTCTTTTTGTAAATTATCTAGGGCAATTTTATTTTCTTCTATAAACCTAAAATAAAGACCAGTTAAAAAAGTGATTGTGACAATAAATATTGGATAACTCATATCTACAAGTTCGGATCTAAATTTATATATAGAAAATCCAATAATTATTATTGCTAAAATATTTCCAAAGAATATTGATAAGCTATGTCGTGGTTTTATCTTTTGAGATAAAATAAAAGTTATTAAAGCAACAATAATAGAAAACAATAATTCAAAAATATAAGTATTTGGATTTCTAATGAGATAGGATTGATCTAATATATTTTCAATTACATTAGCGTGTACTTCAACTCCTGGAATAGTTACTCCTAAGGGAGTTTTAACAAGATCAAAAAGTCCTTGAGCCGATGCTCCTATTAAAACATATTTATCTTTAAAAAAGTCTGATTGAAATTTTCCATCATAGACATCGCTAGCTGATATGTATTGTTTTTTATCTGATCTTTTATATTTTATCCAAATAATACCATTAGGGTCTGAACTTATTTTATAAGGTCTTGCACTTATTCTATTTATTCCAACTTCATTTAATTCTACATATATATTTTTTTGATTAGATCCAACTCGAACCATTTCAAGTCCCATAGTTGGATACAATTTCTTATTAAACTGAACAATAAGAGGTAATGATCTAATAATACCATCTAACTGATCTAAAAATGATATTGAACCTAAACCTTTCACATCTTTTTCTAATATTTCAAGAGATCCAATAGAATAAGGATACGAATAAGTAAATTGTTTTGGATCTCCTCCTTTAGACAAAAATCTTGCTTTAGCTTTTCGATTATAATTAGAGTGCGAAGGAACATTGCTTCCTAAAACCGCAATTATAGATTTAGACTCTTTTAATTTCTCAGAAAAGATATCATCAGGACCTTTTAATTTTTGAAGTTCTGCAATATCTGATGGTATTAGATCATAAGATTTAATTATTTCATCAGGTGATTGTTTGTCTTTTTCAGTAAAAAAAATATCAAACCCAATAGCTTTAGGATTTGATTTATTAAGTTGATCAAGTATTTTTGCAAATACGTTTCTGTTCCAGGGAAATTGTCCAAATTTTCCTAAACTCTTTTCGTCAATGTCAATTATAACTACTTCACTATTTTTCTTTTTTGCAAAAATTTTTTGGTAAAGATCAAAACTAAGGTATGAAACTGATTTGATGAATGAAGGATTTATTATTTTAAGAGATATAAGAAGTAAAAGAATTAATGAGAAAATTAAATAGTTTGTATGTTTTTG
>CACOQC010000043.1 GCA_902629215.1 uncultured Pelagibacteraceae bacterium
GAATGGCAAGCAATATCATTAAGTTACACATCTGGTACAACAGGAAACCCAAAAGGTGTTGTTTATCACCATAGAGGATCATACCTAATGTCTACTGGAAGTGCTGTGGCTTGGAACATGCCAAATAGATTAAATTTTTTGACTATTGTTCCAATGTTTCACTGCAATGGTTGGGGTTACCCGTGGACTATACCCATGTTAAATGGAAGAACTATATGTTTGAGAAATATTGATGTAAAAAAAATATTTGAATTAATTGATAAATATGATGTAACTCATTTTGGTGGAGCACCAATAGTTCTAAATATGATTACAGGTGCACCAGAGATTGATAAAAAAAAATTAAAACAAAAAGTTTATGTGCTCACTGCTGGAGCACCACCTCCAAGTATAATTTTTAAAAAAATGAATGAGCTAGGTTTTGAAGTAATGCATGTTTACGGTTTAACAGAAACTTATGGGCATGTTACACAATGTGCTTGGAATGATGCTTGGAATAAATTTGATGAAGAGAAACAAAATGAGATTAAAGCAAGACAAGGAGTGAGATATCCAAACACCGAGGGTGTAGCAGTTATGAATCCTGAAACAATGACTGAAGTGCCCAAAGATGGAAAAACAATCGGAGAAATCATGATCAAAGGAAATGTTGTAATGAAGGGATATTTTAAAGATAAAGACGCAACATCCAAAGCAATGGATGGAGGTTGGTTTCATTCTGGAGACTTAGCTGTAATGCATCCTGATGGGTATGTCAAAATTCAAGACAGGTCTAAAGACATTATAATCTCAGGAGGTGAAAATATATCTTCGATTGAAATAGAGAATACTTTAGCAAAACATCCTTCAGTATCTATTGCAGCAGTAGTGGCTAAACCAGATGAGAAATGGGGTGAAGTACCTTGTGCTTTTATTGAAATGGTTAAAGATAAACCTATAACTGAAAAAGAACTAATCAGTTTTTGTAAAGAGACTCTTGCTGGATTTAAGGTACCAAAACAAGTAGTTTTTTGTGATTTACCAAAAACTTCAACTGGTAAAATTCAAAAGTTTGAACTTAGAAAAAAATTTTAGGTAAATAGTTGATATTCCAAATAGAAAATAAAAATATCCATGCATCTGATGCAGGCCAAGGAATAGATGCGCAAAAAGAAACTATCATATTTTTGCATGGGAGTGGACTTTCGCATATAGTTTGGTCTCTCACCGAACAATTTTTTTCTAATAAAGATTTTAACGTATTATCGCTAGATTTACCTGGACATGGAAATTCAGATGGGCCTTGTTTAGAAAGTATTGAAAAAATTGCTGATTGGTTAGAAAAAGTATTCAAAAAATTAAATTTAAAAAACCTAATTTTAGTTGGCCACTCTCAAGGTTGCTTAGAGATACTTGAATATGCTTTCAAATATAAAGAAAGATTAAAGAAATTAGTATTCATTGGAGGATCAAATAAAATGCCCGTTCATCCTGATTTAATAGACTTAGCAAAAAATGGAGACTCTGATGCTGTTAAATTAATGATGAAATGGGGTTATGAGGGATCAAAAAAATTTATAGGTGGAAATCCGGTAGAAAAAATAATTCAGTCTCCAAGAGATATAAGCGAAATATTAGCAGTTGATTTAAGTGCATGTAATAATTATTCCAATGGTTCTGAGGCCGCAAAAACGATTAAATTGCCTACATTATTAATTTTAGGAGAATTAGATAAAATGGTTAACTTAGAAGTAGGAAAAAAATTTTCAAACTTATTAGAACATTCTAAGACACATATAATTAATGGATGTGGACATATGATTATGATTGAAAAAGCTTTCGAAATGCGGGAAAAGATCCTAAAATTTTTAAATTCATGAAAAATTATTCAATCGCAAAATCAAGAAGAATTAGAAGTACTCCTTATACCTCAAGAATAGAAAAACAAGGTGTAACAGCATATACGGTTTATAATCACATGCTTTTACCTGCTGCATTTGGATCTATAGAAGATTCATGCAACCATCTAAAAAAAGAAGTTCAAGTTTGGGATGTGGCAGCTGAAAGACAAGTAGAAATTTCTGGTAAAGATGCAGCAAAACTTGTTCAGCTTATGACTAGTAGAGATTTATCAAAGTCAAAAATAGGAAGATGTTATTATTGTCCAATTATTGATGATAATGGGAACTTAGTAAACGATCCTGTAATTTTAAAATTAGCTGAAGATAGATGGTGGATTTCTATTGCTGATTCTGATGTTATTTTTTTTGCAAAAGGTCTTGCTTCTGGAAATAATTTTAAAGTTCAAATTTTTGAACCTAATGTTGATATAATTGCAATACAAGGACCAAAATCATTTGGTTTAATGGAAAAAGTTTTTGGAAAAAAAATAAATGAATTAAAATTTTTTGGTTTTGATTATTTTGATTTTAGAGGTGTCAAACATTTAATTGCAAGATCTGGTTGGTCTAAACAAGGAGGATTTGAAGTGTATGTAGAAAACACTCAATCTGGTTTAGATCTTTATGATCATTTTTTTGA
>CACOQC010000044.1 GCA_902629215.1 uncultured Pelagibacteraceae bacterium
TAATTTTCTAATAAACTCTTTTTCTGCATTTACATAAATCAGATTAATTTTTAATTTTTTTTTAAATGTAGTTACTACCTGTTTTTCCTCATTTTTTCTTAAAAGACCTGTATTAACAAAAATGCAATATAATTTTTTTCCAATAGCCTTGTTTAACAATTGTGCAACTACACTACTATCAACTCCTCCTGATAGTGCGCATATAACTTTTTCATTACCAACTCTTTTTTTAACTTCACTAATCAATTTATTTTTTTGATTCTTTACAGACCAATTTCTTTTTAATTTACAAATCAAAAAAATAAAGTTGCTAATAATCTTTTTGCCATTTTCAGTATGAGTTACTTCAGGATGAAATTGAACACCATAAAATTTTTTAATTTCATTTCCAATAATTGCAAATTTTGAATTTTGAGTTGAAGCTAATACTATAAAATTATTTGGTAATTTTGAAACTTCATCAGCATGACTCATCCAAACCTTTATTGATTTTTTTCCTTTAAAAAAATTCCTAGTTAAAGAACTCTCTTTCTTTTTAAAAATATTTGCTAATCCAAATTCTCTATGTTTAGATTGTTTTACTTTTCCCCCATTTATTTTTGAAAGCATCTGATGACCAAAACAAATTCCAAGAATAGGAATGCCTTTTTGAAAAATCTTTTTGTCAAATGAATATGATTTAATTTGATAAACATTTAATGGACCACCCGATAAAATTATTCCTTTTATATTATTATCAATATCTTTCTTTTTAATTTTTTTATGGCTTAATATTTCTGAATAAACACCAAGCTCCCTTATTCTCCTTGCAATTAATTGAGTAAATTGTGATCCAAAATCTATTATTAAGATTTTATTTAAACTTTGATCAAGACTCATTTTTTGGTTCAATATTTTTAAGAGTCTCTAAAATTTTTTTATTTTCACTACATAGTTTTTTGCATACTTGAGTAAAAGTTTTTGATAAATCCCTAACCTTTGAATAATTAGATTTTTCTAAACCTATCTTCATTAACATCAAAATAGCTTCCTCATTGTTTGGCTCTATTAATAAAGTTGCATCTAAATTTTTTTCCTCACTTATTTGATCTTCTTGATGATTATAAATTTTTGCCAAATAAAGGTATGAATTTGAATCCTTTGGATTAAAAACTATACTTCTTTCAAACATAAATTTTGCATCATTAAATTTTTTATTTTTATAAAGTTCTAATCCCTTTTCAAAAAAATTTTCACTGCTATTCGCATAGCCAAATAGACTCATGACTATAGAAATAATTATAAATTTAAATTTTATATTCATTAATATTTATTATCTTTCTTTACTATATCTACATTATGAACCATACTTTCATAAAATCCAGCCTTAGTAATTTTAACAAATTGAGGATTTTTTCTTAAATATCTTATTTGCTTTGATCCAAGGTAACCCATTGAGGAGCGTAAACCTCCAATTAATTTATAAATTATATCACCAACTTTACCTTTATATTTTGCAAGACCTTCAACTCCTTCAGGAACATATTTTGACGTATCTTTTTGTTTAGATTGAAAATACCTATCAGCAGAACCCTTATTCATTGCTCCAACAGAGCCCATTCCTCTGAAACTTTTAAATAATTTGCCATTCTTTTTAATTATTTTTCCAGGTGTCTCATCTGTTCCCGCAAACAAAGAACCTATCATTACTGCATCGGCCCCAGCTGCAAAAGCCTTGGCTAAATCTCCTGAATATTTTATACCACCATCTGAAATTATCTTAACATTTTTGTTTTTAATTCCATTTCTTACATTTAAAACTGCACTTAATTGAGGAACTCCGATACCAGCTACTAACCTTGTTGTACAAATTGAGCCTGGACCTATTCCAACTTTTATAATGTCTACTCCCAATTTTTGCAGAAATTTTGCAGCTTCGGGTGTTGCAATATTTCCTGCACACAAAGCTGTTCTCTTATGTTTTTTCTTTTTTATAAATTTAATAATTTCTGAAACTTTTTTTGTATGTCCATGCGCTGTATCTACTACAATCATATTAATATTTTCTTTTAAAAGTGCTTCAGCTCTCTTAAATTCTTTTGGACCAGCTCCAACTGCTGCACCAACAAGTAATTTCTGTTTTTTAACTTTCCTGATTTCTTGTAATTGTTTCTTAATTTCTAAATTTCTATGAATCACTCCAATGCCACCTAACTTACTTATTGCAATTGCCATTTTACTTTCTGTAACAGTATCCATAGCAGAAGATAATATTGGTATCTTTAATTTCAGAAATTTGGTAAGAATTATACTTGTATCAACATCAGACGGTAAAACTTCTGAATACTTTGGAACTAACGTGACGTCGTCAAAGGTAAGTGCTTCTTTTATAGGAACCATAATCTTTTATATACGATTCCTTTTTATTTTAAAGACCCTATCTAATTTTTTTACAAATTATAAAACTTTCTTTAGAGTCTTTTCTACTTGATTGAGGTTTAAAAACCTTAACTTCTTTAAAA
>CACOQC010000045.1 GCA_902629215.1 uncultured Pelagibacteraceae bacterium
ATGATAAATAATGGTATCTGTAATCCAAAATTAGTAAGTATCGCTTTATCTTTGCTAACAAATCCAGCAATAGTCCATCCGATAACACCTAATCCGTGAAAGTATATATTTAAAGGATATATATTTAGGTTTGTTAATAGAATACCAACTAAAACTAGAAATGTACTTATCCATTTAAGATATTTCTTAATAAACATACGTTTCCCTTTCAGCTTGTTTTTATTTTGATTTTAGATAATAACTTATCTACACTTTTTACATAATCCAAAAAACTCAAGATTGTATTTACTATATTTCATACCATCTTTGTCTTTGAAATTAGTTAAGTATTTAGAGAGACTTGTACTGCTTATTTCTGTTACTTTTTCACAGATTTCACAGATTGAGAATGCAGTGGCTTTTGATACCTGGCAACTTGAATTATGACATGCAATAAAGGCATTTCTGCTTTCAATTTTATGAATTTTTCCTATTTCAACTAACTTATCTAATGCTCGATATACTTGTAATGGAGCTTTAATACCTTTTTTTTGAACATTATGTAGTATTGAATAAGCTTTCATTGGTTCAGGTGATTTATCAATTAAATCAAAAATGATTTGCTGATTTTTTGAAAGAGTTTGCATTTTGTTTATTCTACTGACTCCTCATCAATTTTTCAATTTAATCGATTGCTTTATATTTAATAATGACAAGATAAATAAGAATAAAGAAGCTGCTATAATTGATGGTCCAGAAGCAGTGTTAAATTCCAATGAAGAAAATAATCCTAAGATCACAGATAACAAACCACCTATAATTGAATACATGACCATTCTCTGAGGACTTGATGAAATATTTCTAGCCATTGCAGCAGGTATAATTAACATTCCTGTAATTAATAATAAACCAACCATCTTAATTGATATTGCAATGATTGCTGCCATTAAAATTGTAAATATAGCTTTAGCTCTATCAGGATTTAATCCTTCTGCTTCAGCTAGTTCATAGTTAACTGTTGATGCAAACAAAGGTTTCCAAATTAATTTTAGAACTAAGAGGATTAATGTTCCTCCAATCCATATAATTAAAAGATCATCAACAGTAACAGCCAATATATCTCCAAATAATAGTCCCATAATATCAAATCTAATAAATGATAAAAAACCTATAACCACTAGTCCTACTGCCAGTGACGAGTGAGCTAATAGACCAAGTAAAGCATCACCTGGTAGATTGGTTCTCTTTTGTAATTGTATTAAAATTAAAGCTATTAAAGACGAGATAATGAATACAGAAAATGCTATATTAAACTCCATTGAATAAGCTAATGTCACTCCAAGTAAAGCAGAGTGGGCTAGAGTATCTCCAAAATAAGATAATCTTCTCCAAACAACAAAACATCCAAGAGGTCCAGTAACTATTGCAACTCCAATGCCTGCTATTAAAGCTCTTATAAAAAAATCATCTAACATTTAGTTTTTCTTTATTTCACCTTCGCTTGTATGGATATGATCGTGTCTGTGTTCATATCTTGATAATATTTGAGAAGCTTGTTCACCAAATAAAGCTTTATATTCATTATTTTTTGCAACATCCATTGGAGATCCTGAACAACAAACATGACCGTTTAAACAAACCACATGATCAGTTGCACTCATTACAGTATGTAGGTCGTGAGATATTAATAAGATACCACAATTCAATTCATCCGAAATTTTCTTAATTAGTTCGTATAAAGCAATCTCACCAGTAAAATCTACTCCTTGAACTGGTTCGTCTAGTACTAATAACTCAGGTTTTTTTGAAATAGCTCTTGCAAGTAATACTCTTTGAAATTCTCCACCTGATAAGTCACCTAAATTTTTATCCTTAAGATGAATAACACCAGTCAATGATAAAGCTTCATCAATTGTTTCTTTATTAAGACTTTCAGTTAGTACCATGAAATCATTTACTCTTAGTGGCAAAGTCCAATCAATTGAAATTTTTTGTGGAACATAACCAACTTTATTTGTGTATTTTTCAACTGAACCATCAATCTTTTTGTAAATACCTAAAGCAATTTTAGCTGTTGTACTTTTTCCTGATCCATTTGGACCAATTAGAGTAACTATTTTACCTCTTTCAACTTGAAGTGATACTCCTCTAACTAGCCATTTATTATTTAAACTAAAACCAGCTTTATTTAATTT
>CACOQC010000046.1 GCA_902629215.1 uncultured Pelagibacteraceae bacterium
GTTTGTTGATGTTATAAATTTATCAACAAGAACTAAATTTTTTGGAAATTTTTTTATATTATGCTTTTTTTTGTATATTTTTGAAAAAATGAAAATAATTACTTGCTTTATAAGTATTTTAGCTAGTGAGTATTTTTTTTTCTTTTGTTTTAATTTAAATACAAATTTTGGGTATTTTTTTTTTAATATTTTTAACAAAAAAGGATTATCTAAAATAATATATTCAATGAAATTATTTCTTTTGTATAAATGATGTATAGTCTCAATAAGGCATAAATAATGAAAAAGATCTGAGGAATAATTATTTCTTTCTCCAACTGGTGACACCCACCAATCTATATTTTTATTTTTATTTTTATTAGAAATTTTTTGAATTAATAAGAAAAAATTTTTTCTTGAGATATTAATCTTATTTACGTAGATTTTTTTAAAAAAATCATCATATTCTAAAAAATATTGTGTTGTGTCCCATATCATTTAATTTTTTTAAAAAGATCATTAATAATGTGATCTAAAAATAAAGTTTCTGTTCCAAAAGCAATATATTTGTAATCTTTAATTGATTTCTTAATTTCATCCTTAATAGTATTTTTTGCATCCAAATTAAATGGTTTGGCATGATGAATGCCCATCGAAACTTTGTAAAATTTAGATATTTGTTTATATTTTTCTAATTGATTAATCACTTGAGGATGATTAATCTTTCCTATCACATTACAAGATGCTGACAAATCATATAAGCCGATTATTGTGGAAGAAATGTTTTTTTTAAATTTTTTATAAATAATATCCAAATTATCTACAGCTTTTTTTGTTTCTATCATAAATATTAATTCGATTTTTTTGGATTTATTAGAAACATATTCTTCTAATTTGTTTCCATAACGTTGGGCCTTGTAAAGAGCGGCTCCTCTTTTCCCAATTGGCGGATAAAATGATAATTCAACTGCTTTTCTCGCTTGCTCAACTGTTTCTATCTTTGGAAAAATTAATCCATCAGCTCCACAATCAAGTGCTATTTTTGATAAAACCTCATCATCTGTTTTGGAAAGTCTTACAAAACATTTTTTTCTATTTTTTTGAATTATATCTATCATAGTTGACATTTGCTCATATGAAATTGTGCTATGTTCCATATCAATACATATCCAGCTGAAATTTTTACTCGATATTAAATCACATACAGGTAAACTATACGAAGTTAACCAAGTTCCAAATTGATTTTTCATAATTTAAATATTCTCCTATAGCTCTAATAATCTTTTCATAATTTATTTTTCAAAATCATTTTATATCATTAATAATTTTTTGTGCACAATCTATACTTGCTTTTTTCAAAGTAAAATCAGTGGTTCCAGCAATATGTGGTGTTAGCATAAAGTTTTTTAATTTTATCAAATTAAATTCTTTAGGTGGCTCAATATTCATAACATCAAAAATTGCTTGAGAGGATTTATTTTTTTTTAAAAAATTATATAAAAATTTTTCATCTACTATACCACCTCTTGAAGTATTTATAAATAGAACGTCTTTTTTTAATAACTTAATTTGTTTTTTTGAAATTAATCTATGATTTTTTTTATTATAAGGAATATGTAAAGTAATAATATCACAATTTTTAAGAAGATAATTTAAACTATAATTTTTGAGATTAAATTTTTTCAAAAACTTTTTATCTGGATTAATATCATTAGTATAGATTTTACAATTTAAAGGTGTAAGTAAATTAATAAGGTCTTTTCCGATATTTCCACATCCGATAATACCTATTTTTTTATCAGTAATTTGACCACCAATTGAATAGGGCCATTTTTTCTTTTTAACTTGTTTTATCAATGAATATATTTTTCTTACTCCAACAATCATAAAAGAAAGTGTCAATTCAGATACTGCTCTCTTATTAATACCTGGCTGTAAAAGAATCTTTATTTTTCTTTTTTTTAGTTCTTTAAAATCTATATTATTTGTTCCTACACCATACTTTCCAATAAGTTTTAATTTTGGTGCGCTATCTAATAATTCTTTATCAATTTTTTCAACTCCGATAATTATAGTGCTGCAGTTTTTTATAAATTTCTTTAATCCTAAATTCTTTAAATTTTTTTTAGACTTATTAAGTTTTATCTTATTAAATTTTTTTT
>CACOQC010000047.1 GCA_902629215.1 uncultured Pelagibacteraceae bacterium
ATAGCTTATTCTGAAATATTCTTTGAAAAAAAATTATGGCCTGATTTTAATGGAAAGGATTATAATAAGATTATTAATAAATTTAAAAAGATAAAAAGAAATTTTGGAAATATTTGATGAAAAAAGAATTTATAAAAAGATTAATAAGTTCAATTATACTTATACCAATAGCTTTTTTTTTTATAATTAAAGGTTCTTTTTTTTTTAATTTTTTTCTTTTAATTTGTTTTATCATTACCTCATATGAGTGGCATATGATGAGTAAAAAAAAAAATTATAATATTTTTGGTCACTTATTTTTGCTATTTTCATTCATTAGTACTTATCTTGTGTATAATTCAGGAGCTGATGGTTTTGTAAATAACTCAGGAGCAGGTTTGTATGTATTTTTAGGAATCTTATTAGTCTGTATATCAACAGACATAGGTGGTTATATATTTGGAAAACTCTTGAAGGGACCAAAGTTGACAAAAATAAGTCCCAATAAAACTTATGCGGGTGTCTTTGGTGGATATTTATTATCAATTATATTTTTAAGTAGTTACTTAAATTATCATGATTATAATTTTGAATTAGAAAATTTTATATTAGTAATTGCAATTTCTACGATTAGCCAAATTGGAGATATTATTGTTTCATATTTTAAAAGGTTATCTAAAATTAAGAATACTGGAAAATTAATACCTGGACACGGAGGGATTTTGGATAGAATAGATGGAATGATTTTCGCTTTTCCTTTTTATTTTATTCTTCATTTAATTATTTTTTAATGAAAAAAAAAATTGCAATTTTAGGATCAACAGGATCTATTGGTGAGAATACTCTTAAAATCATTAAGAGTGATAAAAAAAATTTTGATGTTGTGTTGCTCTCAACAAATAAAAATATCAATAGAGTTCTAAAACAAGCAAAAGAATTTAAAGTAAAAAATATAATTATTAGTGATTTTAAATCTTTTCAAAAAGCTAAATTTAAGATCAAAAACTCTAAAATAAAAATTTTTAATAAATTCGATATTTTTAATAAGGTTTTCAAAAAAAAAAATGATTTTATTATGTGCTCAATTACTGGATTAGATGGTCTGCAACCAACATTAGAATCAATTAAACATACAAAAAATATCTTAATTGCAAATAAAGAGTCTATTATTTGTGGATGGAAGCTAATTAAGAAAGAATTAATAAGATATAAAACTAAATTTATCCCAGTAGATTCTGAACATTTTTCAATTTGGTCTTTATTAGAGAACAATAAAACATCAAATATAGACAAGATATATATTACAGCTTCAGGAGGTCCTTTTCTAAAATTACCAAAAAGTAAATTTAAAAAAATACAAATCAAAAAAGCATTAAAACATCCAAATTGGAAAATGGGAAAAAAAATTTCGATTGATTCAGCTACCTTAATGAACAAACTTTTTGAAGTGATTGAAGCCAAAAATATATTTAATATTGATTATAAAAAAATTTTTGTTCTTATACATCCCGACTCATATGTTCACGCAATAATTAAATTTAAAAATGGTCTTACCAAAATACTAATTCATGACACTTCAATGAAAATTCCGATTTTTAATGCAATATATTCAAATGATAATAACAAAAAAATATTTTCAAATGAAATTGATTTAAAAAAATTAAATAATCTTAATTTGATAAAACCGGATATGCAAAAATTTTCAGCTCTTAAAATTCTAAAGCTTTTACCAAATAAAAGCTCATTATTTGAAACAATTTTAATTTCTGCAAATGATGAAATAGTCAATTTATTTTTGAATAAAAAAATTAGTTTTGATAGAATTGTCCCAACAATTATTGGAATAATTAAATCTAAAAAATTCTTAAAATATAAAAGAATTTACCCAAAAAATTTAAATAATATCACAGAATTAAACAAAATCGTTCGTTTTAAAATAAAATCTATGGTGTATAAGATCTAATGTTTAAACAACCTATGAGAAATAAACTATATATATTAATTATCTTGTTATTTTTTTCTACCAACTCATTTAGTGAAGTTGTTAAAGAAGTTGTTGTTGAGGGAAACCAAA